>DASRAY010000047.1:0-17989 GCA_035637935.1 Sphingomicrobium sp. | reverse complement strand
GCCTGATCTTGTTCACGCGGAGGCGCGGAGACGCGGAGAAAAGAATCAGTTTCGCACGAAGCCACGAAGGCACGAAGTCTCAAATTGTTGAGCGGCCGAATGGCCGCTTCATCCCGCCGATCTCCGCGTCACCGCGTCTCTGCGTGAACCGTACCTTTCCTGTTCGTGCCTTCGTGTGAAACATGAAGAAGCTGAGGGCCGATCAACTGCTTGTGAGCCGTGGGCTGGCGGAGAGCCGGACGCGGGCGCAGGCGTTGATCATGGCGGGGGCGGTGTTCTCGGGCGAGCGGAAGCTGGCGAAGGCGGGGGAAATGCTCGCTGAGGATGCGGCGCTCGAGGTGCGCGGCAAGGACCATCCGTGGGTGTCGCGGGGCGGGCTCAAGCTCGACCATGGGCTGGCGCATTTCGGCTTCGATGTGACCGGGGCGATCGCGCTGGACGTCGGCAGCTCGACCGGCGGGTTCACCGACGTGCTGCTGAGCGGCGGCGCCGCGAGGGTCTATGCCGTCGACGTAGGCACCAACCAGCTCGCGTGGAAGCTGCGCCAGGACCCGCGGGTGGTCGTGCTCGAGCAAACCAATGCGCGGTATCTGACGAGCGAGCAGGTGCCCGAGCCCGTCGACATCGTGGTGTGCGACGCGAGCTTCATCGGGCTCGCCAAGGTCCTGGAGGCGCCGCTCAGGCTGGCGAAGCCCGGCGGCAAGCTAATCGCGCTGGTCAAGCCGCAGTTCGAGGCCGGACGAGCGGAGGTGGGGAAGGGCGGGGTCGTCCGCGATCCCGAAGTCCACGAGCGGGTTTGCGCCGACGCTGCCGAATGGGTCCAATCGCAGGGCTGGGTCGTTGTCGGCGTCACGCCGAGCCCGATCACCGGGCCGGAAGGCAATGTCGAATTCCTGCTCGGAGCCGAAAAGAATGGATGAAGCCGCCCAACGCAGAGGCAAGTGGTGGAAGATCGCTCTGGCCAGCGTCCTGGCGATCGAGTTGCTCGGCGGGCTGAGCGGATGGGTGTCGAACAGCGGTTATGGCAACGGCTGGTTCGACGGGCTGACAAAGCCGAACTTCATGCCCCCGGGGCCGGTGTTCGGGATCGTCTGGCCGATCCTTTACGGGTTGCTCGGCATATCGCTCGCGATCATCTTCGCCGAGCCGCCCTCCGCCCGCCGCCGGGTTGGACTCATCCTCTTCTTCGCCCAGCTCGCGCTCAACTTCGCCTGGTCGCCGATCTTCTTCGCGCTGCACGATATCAGCCTCGCCAAAGTCGTGATCTTCGTAATGGCCGCCCTGGCTGCGGCCGCAGCCGGCCAGTTCCTCCGCATTCGGCCCGTCGCCGGGTGGCTGATGGCACCTTATCTCGCCTGGCTCGTATTCGCCGCGACCCTCACGACAACGATCGAGCGGCTGAATCCCGGGGCGAGCGCTTCCGTCTTCGGCCTTCGATAATTGGGGATAGTTTGAGCCAGTTGGGGATAGGTTTTGGCGCGCTGCTGGCGAATCCGCGCGGCGCTCCCTAAATCCCCGCCGAAAGGGAGACTGGACGATGCAGTCCGAGAACAAGATGTTCGACGACTTCGTGAAAATGGTGAACGGCCTGGCCGGGACCATGGCCGGCATGGGCCGCGAGGCGGAATCCTCGGCGCGCGAGAAGATGCGCGAGTGGATCGGCGGCCAGGATTTCGTCGGCCGCGACGAGTTTGAGGCGGTCAAGGCGATGGCCGCGGCCGCGCGCGACGAGAATGAAGCGCTCAAAGCACGCATTGCTGCGCTCGAAGCGAAGGCCGGTGGAGCCGCGAAGCCCAAGGGCAAGCCCGGAGCAAGGCCCTGAGCGAAGAGGAAATCCACGACGAGCGCGATGACGGCGCTCCGATCGAAGTGCTCGAGGCCTATTTCGAGGCGCGGGGCTGGGCGTGCGAGCGCACCGCCGAGGGCGAGATCGTCGCCTCGGCCACCGGCAGCTGGGCGCAATACGAGCTGCGCGGCGTGTGGCGCCCCGAGGACCAGGTGCTGCAGTTCCTCGCTTTCCCCGACATCAAGGTCGGCCTCGAGAAGCGCACCGCGATCTTCGAGGCGCTGAGCCTGATCAACGAGCAATTGTGGCTCGGCCATTTCGAAATGTGGTCGGGGTCGGGCCTCATCGTGTTCCGCCATTCGACCATCCTCGACGCGCGCGAGGGTGAGGGCTTGAGCCTCGAGCAGGCCGAAGCGATCGCCGAGGCCGCGGTCGAGGAATGCGAGCGTTTCTACCCGGTGTTCCAGTTCGTCCTGTGGGGCGGCAAGTCGCCCGGCGAGGCGATTGCCGCCGCGCTGATCGACACGCACGGCGAAGCATGACCAGCGGCCCGCAACTCCCTTCTCCCACCTGGTTCGTCGGCTGCGGCAATATGGGCCGGGCGATCATCGACGGCTGGCGCACGGCCGCGATCGACCTTAGCCAGACGGTCGTCATCCGGCCGAGCGGCACGCCCGTCGAGGGCGTGCGCACGGTCAGGGCACTGCCCGACGCCGGCATCCCGCCGCGGCTGGTCGTGCTCGCGGTCAAGCCGCAGAAGCTCGACGAGGTGGTGCCACAGCTGAAGCCGTGGATCACCGGCCGGACGACGATCGTCTCGATCCTTGCCGGGGTCGAGGTCGCGAGCCTCAAGCAGCGCTTCCCCGGGGCCGGCGCCGTGATCCGCGCGATGCCCAACCTGCCGGTGGCGATGCGCCGCGGGGTGACCGCGCTCTACACCGACGATACCGATGACGCCGTGAAGCAGCAGGTCGGCGACCTGTTCGTCGCGCTCGGCTGGGCGATGTGGACCCTCGACGAGGCGCGGCTCGCGGCGATCGGCTCGGTCGCCGGCGCCGGCCCGGCTTATGTCGCGCGGTTCATCGCCGCGCTCGCCAAGGCGGGCGAGGCGAAGGGCCTCAGTCCCGAGATTGCGGCGACAATCGCGCTCGAAACCGTGCTCGGCACGGCGTGGATGGCGGCGACCAGCGGCGAGACGATGGACGCGGTGGTCAAGCGCGTGGCCAGCCCCAACGGTACGACCGAGGCGGGTCTGGCGGTGCTCGACAAGGCCCTCGACGACCTCATCGGAGTGACAATCGAGGCCGCGTCCCGCCGCGGCGCCGAGCTCGCCGAGGCGGCCAAGCTTGCTAGCGAGGCCTCGCTCCACTAGTCGCCGATCCCGCAAAGGACACGGCATGATCGGCGACGTTATGGAGGCGGACAAGACGGACCTCGCCGTCGAACCGGCGGCAAAACCGGTCCCGGCGGAGGAACGCGCCAAGCTGTTGGCCGATCCCGGCTTCGGTCGGGTCTTCACCGACCATATGGCGATGATCGAATATGACGAGCAGAAGGGCTGGCACGACGCCCGGATCACGGCGCGCCATCCGTTCAAGATGGATCCGGCCTCGCCCGTGCTCCATTACGCCCAGGAAATCTTCGAGGGGATGAAGGCCTATCGCCGCCCCGACGGCCGCGCGGCTCTGTTCCGGCCCGATGCCAACGCCCGGCGGTTCGCCAAATCCGCCATTCGCATGGCGATGCCGCCCTTGCCGGAAGACATGTTCCTCGACTCGGTCCGCGAGCTGGTGCGCATCGACCGCGAGTGGATCCCGAAGACCGACGACGGGTCGCTCTATTTGCGGCCGTTCATGATCGCCAACGGCTCGTTCCTCGGCATGCGGCCGTCGACCGAGTTCATCTACGCGGTCATCGCCTCCTCGGTCGGCGCCTATTTCAAGGGCAATGCGCCGAGCGTGTCGCTGTGGGTGACCCGCGACTATGTCCGCGCCGCGCCGGGCGGGACCGGCGAGGCGAAGTGCGGCGGCAATTATGCCGGCAGCCTGATCGCGCAGGCCGAAGCCGTCCGCCAGGGTTGCGACCAGGTCGTGTTCCTCGACGCCGTCGAGCGCCGCTGGATCGAGGAACTGGGCGGGATGAACGTGTTCTTCGTGTTCGCCGACGGCTCGGTGCAAACGCCGCCGCTCGACGGCACGATCCTCCACGGAGTGACCCGCGATTCGCTGCTGACGCTGGCCCGCGACATGGGCCTGACGGTGCGCGAGGAGCCCTATGCGATCGACCAGTGGAAGGCCGACGCCGAGAGCGGCCGGCTGACCGAGGCGTTCGCCTGCGGCACAGCGGCGGTCGTCACGCCGATCGGCAGGGTCAAGGAAGTCGACGGCCAATTCACCATCGGCGGCCAGTCGATCGGGCCGCTGACGATGCGGCTGCGCTCGGCGCTGGTCGACATCCAGCGCGGCGCCGCGCCGGATCCCTACGGCTGGACCGAGCTCGTCTAAGGCTGTCCAGGGGCAGGCGGCGATATGGAGGGCAAGCGCTTCCATCACCCCGCGGTCCCGATCGTCCTCACTATCCTGCTGATCGATTCGATCGGCTTCGGCATCGTCCTGCCGGTCCTGCCCAACCTGATCGTCCACCTCGGCAAGGTCTCGCTGCCCGAAGCGACACGGATCGCGGGCTACATGCTGGTTACCTATGCCGGCGCGCAATTCTTTGCCGGGCCGGTTATCGGCAATTTGGGCGACCGGTTCGGACGGCGGCCGATCCTCCTTGCCTGCGCGGTCGCGTTCGGCCTCGATTATCTGCTCATGGCCGCCGCCCCGACGCTCGCCTGGCTGTTCGTCGGGCGCTTCATTGCCGGGATCGCCGGCGCCACCTACGGGCCGGCCAACGCCGTGCTCGCCGACATCACGCCGCCCGAGAAGCGCGGCGCCACCTTCGGCCTGATGGGCGCGGCATTCGGACTGGGCTTCATCCTCGGCCCGGCGATCGGCGGGCTCACCGCGAGCTTCGGCACGCGCACGCCGTTCATCATCGCCGCGGCGCTGGCGGGGGCCAACGCGCTGTGGATCGCGTTCAGCCTGCCCGAGACGCTCCCGCTCGAGCGCCGCCGCCCGTTCCAGTGGCGCGATGCGCATATTTTCGGCGCCTTCCGTCCGCTGTTCCACGCCGGCGGGGCGACGCCGCTGCTGGTCGCCGCTTTCCTGTGGCAGCTGGCGCATATCGTCTATCCGGCGACCTGGGCCTTTTGGGCAGGGCTGGCGCATCACTGGAACGCGGCGCTGATCGGCTGGTCGCTGGCCGCGGCCGGGCTCGCGATGGCGCTGGCGCAAACCTTCCTCACCGGCCGCGCGATCGCCCGCTTCGGAGAAGCCCGCACGGTGGTGATCGGCATGGTGGTCGGGGGCCTTTCGTTCCTCGCCTACGTGTTCGCGACCGCGGACTGGATGGTGTTTGCGATCATCTTCGCGTCCGCTCTGCAGGGCCTGGTGTGGCCGTCGATGAACGCGTTGCTGTCGCGGATGACCGACGCGTCGCACCAAGGCGCGCTACAGGGCGGGATGGCGAGCATCGCCAGTGTCGCGGCGATCGTCGGACCGCTGGCCATGACCCAGGCGCTCGCCTTCGGCGCCGAGCATGGCGAACCGGGCGGGGCGTTCCTGCTCGCGGCTTTGCTCGTCGGCTGCGGCCTTCTTATCGTGATCTTCGGAGTCGTGCGGAAGCTCGGACCGACACCCGAACCCGCGCCGGCGCGATAAAACCAGCTTATCGACCTGCCCGGCATCTCTGTTGGGCAACGCCTCAGCGAAACTGCAATTGGGCCTCGGGACTGGAGCACCAACCGAAGGACCAATTTCATGTCTGCTTTCAGCCCAATCTTTCCGGCTGTGACCGAAGCGCAGCTCCAGTTCCTGCGCCCGATGCCCGAGCGGCCTTTTTCCTATCAGTACGATCCGCCGGAAGGCACCGCGCCTCGAAACGGTACTTACGACCCGCACCTGGTGAGGATCCGCAACGCCCGTCCGCTGGTCGCCGACCTCTCGCTCGACGCCGAAGGCTTCACCCTGGTTCGGGCGCCCGATTTCTCCGACTACGATGACGACGCTGCGATCCGCTCGGTCTATTTTCCCGCGGTCGAGGAGCTGATCGCCGCCGCGATCGGCGCCGAGCAGGTGATCGGTTTCGACCATAATATTCGCAGCGCCGACCGCGCGGCGAAGGGCGATGCGGGAATTCGCGGACCGGTTCCGCGCGCTCACAACGACTTCACGCACCGCTCGGGCGCCGAGCGCGCCCGCGCCGAGCTCGAGCTGCGCGGCCTCGACGCCGACGCCCTGCTTCGCCGGCGCTTCGCGATCATCAACCTGTGGCGGCCGATCAACCGTCCCGCGCTCAAGTCTCCGCTCGCGCTGGCAGACGTCCGTAGCGTCGCAGCGGCCGACCTCGTCGCCACCGACCTCATCTATCGCGATCGCGTCGGCGAGACCTATTCGGTGCAGCACAATGATGCCCAGCGCTGGCACTATTTCCCGAACATGTCGCCGAACGAAGCGATCCTGCTCAAAGGCTATGATTCGGATGAGGGCGTGGCGCGATTCACGCCGCACGTCGCGTTCGACGACCCGCTCAGCCCGGCCGACGCGCCCGAGCGCGAAAGCATCGAGGTTCGCGCGCTGGCGATTTATCCGGCGGCCTGACCTAGTCGAAAATCGACAGGTCGAGCGGCTCGCTCGGCCCGAACCAGATCACATGCTCGGTGTGGTCGGCGCGGTCGTCGCCCGTGCTCGTGTGGGCAAAGATGGTGAGCCCGCCGCGGTTGAGCGCGATCCACTGCGCGAAATCACCGAACTGGTCGCGCGACACCGTCAGCTGGCAGCTTCCGCGCGGATGCGGCCCGACCGGCACGAGATGAAAATGCCCGACCGGCACGCCGAACCGTTCTCGCGCCGCCGCGGCGAGGGCCTTCGCTCGATCGACCTGGTCGGGGTCGTAATAAATATGGGCGTGGAAATTCTCGATCGACGGTTCGCTCATCTGATCACCTTGACGTGAAATTGGCTGGGGCGGCAGGATTCGAACCTGCGAATGCCGGTACCAAAAACCGGTGCCTTACCACTTGGCGACGCCCCAGCATCGCGCCGCATCGGCGGGAGAGCGGCGCTTATAGCTCCCGAACCGCGGGTTGGAAGAGGCGATGCTTAGATCGGATAATGCCCCGGTTCGCCGGCGATGGTGATCCACCTTAGCTCGGTGAACGCCTCGATGCCCGCCTTGCCGCCGAAGCGGCCGTGGCCCGAGGCGCCGATCCCGCCGAACGGCATTTGCGGCTCGTCGTGCACCGTCGGGCCGTTGACGTGGCAGATGCCCGAACGGATGCGGCGGGCAACACGCAAGCCCCGGGCGGCGTCGCGGGTGAAGACCGAGGCCGAAAGCCCGTAGTCGCTGTCGTTGGCGGCGGCGATCGCTTCCTCCTCGTCCCTGACGCGGACGATCCCGACGACCGGGCCGAAGCTTTCGTCGCGATACAGCGCCATTTCGGGAGTCACGCCGTCGACCACCATCGCACATTGCCCCGAGACCCAGCGCGCGCCGTTCGTCACGGCATCGTCGACCATCGCGGCGACCTTGGCCTGCGCGGCTTCGTCGACCTGCTCCCCGACCGCCGGTGCGGGCATGCTTGCCGCCTTGGCCGCAAATTTCTCGACGAACGCGTCGGCGATGGCTTCCACGACAATGATCCGCTCGGTGGACATGCAGATCTGCCCGGCATTCATGAAGGCGCCGAACGCTGCGGCCTTCACCGCTTCGTCGAGATCGGCGTCCTCGAGGACGATCAGGGGCGCTTTGCCGCCGAGCTCGAGCAGCACGGGTTTCAGTCGCTCGGCGGCGCGCTCGGCGACGATCTTTCCGACGGCAGTCGAGCCGGTGAAATTGATGCGCCGGACGGCGGGATGGTCGATCAGCGCCCCGACCACGTCGGCGGCTTCTTCTGACGCATTGGTGACGAGGTTGACGACGCCTTGGGGGAAACCGGCCGCGGCGAACGCCTCGACGATCAGGGCGTGGGTGCGCGGGCAGCGCTCGGACGCTTTCAGGATCACGGTATTGCCGCATGCGAGGGGGGCGGCGATGGCGCGGCAGCCGAGGATCACCGGCGCGTTCCACGGCGCAATCCCGAGGATCACGCCGACCGGCTCGCGCAGCGCCAGCGACAGCAGGCCGGGCTTGTCCGACGGGATCACTTCGCCGCCGACCTGGGTGGTCAACGCGGCCGCCTCGCGCACCATGCCGGCGCCGAGCTGGATGTTGAACCGGGCCCACGGCTCGGACGCGCGCAATTCCTCACGCATCGCGTCGACGACGGTGTCGGCGCGCGCCTCGAGCGCATCCGCGGCGGCGTTGAGCAAGCTCCGCCTGGCGTTGGGGCCGAGCGCCGACCACCCCGGAAAGGCGGCCTGTGCGGCGTCCGCCGCAGCGATTGCGCGTACCATGCTGTCACTCATGCGCGGCCCGCTACACGGTTCGGCCCGCACCCGCTATGGGCCGGTCTCATGAACCCGCTCTACCAGCAGATGCGCACCAGCGTGTTCGAACGCATGTCGGCGCTCGCCATCAAACACGGCGCGGTCAATCTCGGCCAGGGCTTTCCTGATTTCGGCTGGCCGGACGCAATCCTCGACGCCGCGGCGCGAGCGCTCAGGGAGGGCTCGAACCAATATCCGCCATCGCGCGGGATGCCCGCGCTGCGCGAGGCGATCGCGTCTTTCTATAGGCGGCACCAGCAGCTCGACGTCGCGGCCGATCATGTGTGCGTGACCAGCGGTGCGACCGAGGCGCTCGGCGCCGCGATCCTTGCCGCGGCCAGCCCGGGCGATGAGGTGATCATCTTCACCCCCGCGTACGACAGCTATGCGCCGATGATCCGGCGGGCCGGGGCGACCCCGGTCGAAATTGCGCTGAAGCCGCCCGAATGGCGGATCGATCGCGCGGCGCTTGAAATGGCGGTGACGCCGAGAGCCCGCGCGATTCTGTTCAACAATCCGCACAACCCCGCGGGCCGGCTGTACGGCGCCGACGAACTCGAAATCGTCGCGGCGGCCGCGCGCGAGCACGACCTCATCGTCATCGCCGACGAGGTCTGGGAAAAAATCGTACTCAATCCGCTCCGGAACGGGGAGGGGGACCATCTCCAGGATGGTGCAGGGGGCGTTGTGCAGGGCTCCGACCCCCCTCCGTCAGCCCTCCGCGCTGCCACCTCCCCGTCCCGGGGAGGATTTGTTTCGATCGCCGCGCTTCCCGGGATGTTGGAGCGCACCGTCAAGATCGGCTCGGCCGGCAAGATCTTCTCGCTGACCGGGTGGAAAGTCGGGTGGATGGTCGCCGCGCCGGAGGTGGCATTGGTGGTTGCACGCGCTCACCAGTTCCTGACCTTCTCGACCGCCCCTAACCTGCAAGCAGCGGTCGCCTTCGGCCTGGATGAAGGCGACGACTGGCTCGAGCCGATGCGACGCCGATTCGAGCGCGCCCGCGACCGGATGACCGACGGGCTGCACAGCGCCGGCTATTCGGTGCTCGACGCCGCCGCGACCTATTTCCTGTGCGTCGACCTGGTTGCGTCCGGCATCGCGCTCGACGACGAGAGCTTCGCGACCCAGGCGGTCGAGCAGGCCGGAGTTGCGGTCGTCCCGCTGTCCGCCTTCGCCGAGCGCGACCCGCCGCGGACTCTCGTCCGGCTGTGCTTCGGCAAGAAGGACGAGACGATCGACGCCGGGGTGGCGGCCATGGCCAGAGCCAAGGAGATGCTTGCATGACCCCCGCGGAGGAAGCCGAACAGATCCTCGGCCTCGCCGGAATCCACTCGGCCGGGAGCATCGTCAGCTATTCGCCGATCGACGGCAGGCCGCTCGGCCGGGTGACCCGCGGCGACCCCGACGTAGCCTGTGCCCGCGCGGCCGACGCGTTCCTGACCTGGCGCAATGTCCCGGCCCCCCGCCGCGGCGAGTTCGTCCGCATCCTCGGCGAGTGGCTGCGCGAGGCGAAGCCGGTGCTGGCCAAGATGATCACGCTCGAAAGCGGCAAGATCCTCGCCGAAAGCCTCGGCGAGGTGCAGGAGATGATCGACATCTGCGACTTCGCCGTCGGCCTGTCGCGCCAGCTCTACGGCCTGACCATCGCCAGCGAACGGCCCAACCACCGGATGATGGAGCAATGGCACCCACTCGGGCCGGTGCTGGTGATCAGCGCGTTCAACTTCCCGGTCGCGGTGTGGGCGTGGAACGCGGCGCTGGCCCTGGTGTGCGGCAATCCGGTCATCTGGAAGCCGAGCGAGAAGACCCCGCTCTGCGCCGAGATGGTCATGCGCCTGGCGCATCGCGCCGGCGAACGGTTCGGCGGCGTGCCCGACGGTCTCGTCCAGCTGGTTCAGGGCGAGCGCGACGTCGGCGAGGCGCTGGTCGACGATCCGCGCATCGCGTTGGTCTCGGCGACCGGTTCGACCGCGATGGGCCGCGCGGTCGGCCCGCGCGTCGCTGGGCGCTTCGGGCGGGTGCTGCTCGAGCTGGGCGGTAACAATGCGACGATCGTCTGCCCGAGCGCCGACCTCGAGCTGGCGACCCGGGCGACCCTGTTTTCCGCCGCCGGCACTGCCGGGCAACGCTGCACGACGCTGCGCCGCCTGATCGTCCACGAAAGCGTCGCCGATGAGCTCGTCGGCCGGCTGAAATCCCTGTTCGCCGGGGTCAAGGTCGGCGACCCGCGGCAGAGCGATACGCTGGTCGGTCCACTGATCGACGAAGCTGCGTTCGAGGGCATGAAGAACGTGCTGGGCGACTCGATCGAGCAGGTCGAGGCGGTGCCGGGCGGCTTCTATGTTCGGCCCACGATCGTCGAGGTCGACGAGCAAGCGGGGACGGTGCTCCAGGAGACGTTCGCCCCGATCCTTTACGTGCTCCGCTACAGCGAGTTCGAGGACGCGCTCGCGCTCAACAATGCGGTGCCACAAGGACTGTCGTCGTCGATATTCACCAGCGACATGCGTGAGGCCGAGCGGTTCGTCTCGGCGCGCGGCTCCGACTGCGGCATCGCCAACGTCAACATCGGCCCGTCGGGCGCGGAGATCGGCGGCGCATTCGGCGGCGAGAAGGAGACCGGCGGCGGGCGCGAGAGCGGCTCGGACAGCTGGCGCGCCTACATGCGGCGCCAGACCAACACCATCAACTACGGGTCAGACCTGCCCCTCGCTCAGGGCATCCGATTCGATGTCGCCCCATAGAGCGAGCTTCTCTTCGGCGATCATCGCCGGCCAGGCGCGCCTGAACTTCGCCTTCCAGCCCTTCAGCGCGCGCGGTTCGAGCGGCGGCGAGATGAGATAGCCCTGGACGACGTCGCAGCCGAGCTCGCGCACCAGCCGCAACTGGTGCATCGTTTCGACTCCCTCGGCGGTGGCGGTGAGCCCGAGCCCGTGGGCCAATTCGGTGATCGACTGGATGATCAGCCGGCAGTCGCGCGAGCGCTCGATGTCGGCGACGAACGATTGATCGATCTTGACCTCGGTGAAGGGCAGCTGGCGCAGCTGCATCAACGAGGAATAGCCGGTCCCGAAATCGTCGATCGCCAGCCCGATCCCCTTGATTCGGAAGCGGGTCAGCGTGTCCATCAGCTTGATCAGCGGCTGGGTCGCGCCCTCGGTCAGCTCGAGCACCAGGCGGTCGGTCGGCACCTCGAGCGCGCGGCACATGCGTTCAACCAGGTCGGGGAAGTCGAGGCTCTGCAGGCTAAGCGCCGAGATGTTGAAGGCGATACAGGTGTCGATGCCCTCGTCGCGCCACTTGAGCCACTGGCCAAGGATCCTCCGCAACCCCCATTGGGTGAGGTCGTCGATCAGCCCGTGCTGCTCGGCCAGGGGCACGAACCGGGCTGGCTCAACCGCACCGAGCATCGGATCGTCCCAGCGCACCAGCGCCTCGACCCGGACCAGGCTGCCGTCCTTCACCGCGACCTTCGGCTGGTAGGCCATGTGCAACTGCCCCGCCGCGAGCGCCTGCTCGAAGCTTGCCAGCAGCTCGGCCTCGGCCTTGCGCATCAATCCTCCAGATGCGCCTTGAGCTCGGCCAGCAGTGCCTCGAGATCCTCGAGCCGCACCGGCTTTTCGATCGGTCCGGTCATGGTCAGGCCGAGCGCCTCACCCAACCGGAACGCGGACTCGAGCACTCGCCGGTCGAACCCGCTGACGATCAGCACCGGCGAGCGATAATCCTGGTCGGCGAGGAAGCGCAGGAGTTCCACCCCGTCCATTCCGGGCATGCCGAGGTCCAGTGCGACCATGTTCGGACGGTTGGCGAGGAATTCGTCGCGAAACTGGCGGTCCTGCGACGTAATGACCGGCTCGAACCCGCTTTCCCGCGCCGCATTGGCCAGGAAGTCCGCAAGCGCGGGCTCGTCGTCGATCAGCAGCAACCGCGGCTGCGGCATCCCAAAATCCTCATTCTCTCCTCGTTAAATCGCTGCGCACCATCGAAGCGCAAGGTCAAGGAAGGAAACGCTCTTTTAACCGTACCGTCTCTAAAGTCCCATTTTGGAGCGCTTCCACGCGCTCACTGGAGGCGATTGACCCGATGTTTGGATCGCTGATCCGCAGGAAGTCCGGCACCGAAGCGAGCGACGGCTTTTCCGACCCGGCGTTCGAATCGACCACGGTTTCGCTGTCGACCGGGGTGCCGCGGCCGATCGAGCGGCGCGGGGACGAGCGGCTCTCGGCGATGCTGCGCGTAGGCAAGCTGACGAATGCGACCGGCGACCAGCTGATCCGCATCAAGAATCTCTCGGCCGGCGGCCTTATGGCGATCGTCACCCATCCGCCGCAGGTCGGCGAAGAGGTCGCGGTCGAGGTCTCGTCCCAGAAGATCCCGTCGTCGGTGGTGTGGATTCGCAACGACCTGGTCGGGGTCAAGTTCGACCAGAACGTCGACCTCGGCGAGCTTCTCGCCGGCCGCAAGCCGCGCCACGGCTTCCGCGCCCGGCCGCCGCGGCTGCAGATCCCGTGCAAGGCGTCGGTCAAGGTCGGCAAGGTCTATTATACGGTCGACGTCCACGACATTTCCCTGGGCGGCATGAAGGTCGAGCCGATCGAGGAATATTGCGTCGGCAAGCCGGTGGTCGTGGTGGTCGAGAGTTTGAAACCGATCAAGGGTGAGGTGCGCTGGTATTCCGAGCGCCGAGCCGGCATCGTGTTCGAGCAGCCGCTCGACTTCGACGAGCTCGCCGAATGGGTCGGCAAGCGGCTCGAGCTCGCCAGCCTCAAGGCTTCGTACAAGGGCTGACCATTCCGTCGTCATTGCGAGCGTAGCGAAGCAATCCAGCGGCGTGGATTGCCGCGGCCGCTTCGCGGCCTCGCAATGACGTCCCGCTGCTCCTATCTCCATCGCACAGCCGAAGGAGATAGACATATGGCCGAGGAAATCGCGGTTCTGGCGGGCGGGTGCTTCTGGTGCACCGAGGCGGTGTTCCTCGACGTGGTCGGGGTCAAATCGGTCGAAAGCGGCTATACCGGCGGCAGCGTCGCCAACCCGACCTACAAGCAGGTGTGCGGCGGCGACACCGGCCATGCCGAGGCGATCCGCGTCACGTTCGAAAATGACGAGCTGAGCTACGACGATCTGCTCGACATCTTCTTCGCGACCCACGACCCGACCCAGCTCAACCGCCAGGGCGGCGACGTCGGGACCCAATATCGCTCGGCGATCTTCCCCCAGGACGAGGAGCAGAAGCGCAAGGCGCGCGCCGCGATCGAGCGTAACAACCCCGAGCATGGCGACCGGATCGTGACCACCATCGAGCCCAAGGGTGAATGGTACCCGGCCGAGGACTATCATCAGGATTATTGGGCGACTGAAGGGCAGCGGAACCCCTATTGCCTCGCGGTCATCCCGCCCAAGCTGCAGAAGCTCCGGAAGAGCTTCCAGGCGCGGACGAAAAGCGCCGCGGCGACCGCCTAGCGCGCGGTTGCCCGCCGCAACCGGTCGTTGATCGCGGCGCCGAGCCCCTGGCCGGGCACCGGCGCGACGGCGATGCGCGGCTTGGCCGACGCTTCGGCCTGGTGGAGCAGGTCGAACAGCCGGGCGGCAGCTTCCGCCAGATCACCCGAGGGGCTGAGACTCACCTCGCCAAACATTCGGCCGAAGCCGATCCAATATTCGTCGGGCGCGGCGTCGATCGCGTCGAGACGAAGCGGCTTGGACGGCGCATAATGGCGCGCCAGCTGGCCCGGCGCCTCGATTCGCTCGCGCTCCTCAAGACCTGCATCGACCGGGACCGGCCCCAGCCGCAGCAGCCGAAGCCCGCCGGGGCCCGGCGCGACGATGGTCGATTCGAGGCCCCGCGGCGTGGGTCCGGAATCGAGAATCAGGGGGATCTGCCCGCCGAGACTTTTCAGCACATGCTCGGCCCGGCTCGGGCTGATCGAACCGCTGGCGTTGGCGGACGGCGCGGCGAGCGGCCGGCCGACGGCGCGAAGCAGGGCCTGGATCGCCGGGTGCGCCGGCACCCGCAGCCCGATCGTCGGCAGGCCCGCCGTCACGATCGCGGCGATGCCGGAGCCTTCGCGCAAGGGGAGGACGAGGGTCAGGGGGCCCGGCCAATGCGCCGCGGCCAGCGCTCGTGCGCAATCGTCGAAGACGCCGATCCGCTCCGCCGCGGCGAGGTCGGGGACGTGGACGATGAGGGGATTGAACGCGGGCCGGCCCTTGGCCTGGTAGATCCGGGCGACCGCCGCCGCGCTGGTCGCATCGGCCGCGAGGCCGTAGACCGTCTCGGTGGCGACCGCGACCGGCTCGCCGGCGAGGATCAGCCGGGCGGCTTCAGCAACGGCCGCTTCAGAATAGGGAAGAACTTTGGTGCTCGTCATGCTGAACGTGTTTCAGCATCCATTGTGGAGGGGGCCGCAGCCCTTGACGAAAATGGGCCCTGAAACAAGTTCAGGGCGACGGCTGGCTAGGCCCGTTCGCGGTCGAACAGCTGGGCGGCGTCGATCCCGAGGCGCGCCATGCGGGCGCGGATTTGCGGCCATTCCTCGGACACGAAGCGGGTGCGCTCTGAGTCGCGCAGGCGGGCCCGGGCACCGGGAGCGACGAACATGCCGACCCCGCGCTTGACCACGATCAACCCTTCGTCCTGGAAGCCCTGATAGGCCTTGGCCACGGTCAGCGGGTTGGCCTGCTCCTCAGCGGCGAGCGCGCGCACCGAGGGCAGCGGGTCCCCGTCGCCATATTTTCCGGCGAGGATCGAGTCGGCGATGGTCTCGCGCAGGCGGATGTAGACCGGCTTGTCGTGCTGTTTTCCGAGCGTCATGCTGTCATAATACAGCGTTGCAGAGGAAATTCAATGACTAATCCTCCCCAGGACGGGGAGGAGCCCACCTCCGCACGACGTCGCTGAGCGCGGGTCGCGGGCGCTCCTCGAGCTCGCGCTGCGGATGGCCGATGAAGATGAAGCCCGCGATCCGCTCGCCGGGCGCGCACAAAGCGGCGATCACCCGCGGCGAATAGGCTTGCCACCCGGTCACCCAGCCCGCAACGAAGCCCAGCGCATGGGCGGCGAGCAGCAGGTTCATCCCGGCCGTGCCTGCCGAGAGCTGCTGCTCCCACACCGGGATCTTGTGCCCCTCGGTCGGGGCCGCGACCAGCACCACCAGCTGACCGGCGTAATGAGCGAACTCCTCCGCCTTCTCGTGAATTGCCGGCAAGGCCTCGGGATCCTCCTCGGCCAGCGCCTGATGAAGCAGGCGGGCGAGGGCGTCGCGCTGGTCGTCGCCGATGAGGACGAAGCGCCACGGCGTCAGCTTGCCATGGTCCGGAACGCGCGCCGCGATGGTCAGGATCTTCTCCAGCTCCGCGGGGCTGGGGCCGGGTCCGATCAGCTCGCGCGGCTTCCCCGAGCGGCGCGTTGCGAGCAGCGACAGGATCGACGAACGGTCGTTGAGCATCGACCGGGGCGCTTAGCGGCGCACGGCCGATGCAACAATCGCTTCACATGGCGATTTTGCCCGTTAGGTTCCGCGCTTTGCGCAGGGCTGCGCATGGGGAGAGATTGCATATGGTCGACACGCCAGCTGTCGAAGAACCGGGCGCGCCCGACATCAGCCACGTAAATCCGGCCAGCGCCGGCACCTGGTTCAACCATCCTCGCCAGCTGAAGCGGCTCTTTACGACCGAGATGTGGGAGCGGTTCGGCTACTACGGGATGCGCGCCATCCTGACGCTCTATCTCGTCAACCATTTCCTGTTCAGCGACACGACCTCGACCGGCATTTACGGCGGCTTCACCGCGCTGGTCTACCTGACGCCGCTGGTTGGCGGCTTCATTGCCGACCAATATCTTGGGTCGAAGCGCTCGGTGAAGTTCGGCGCGATCCTGATGTCGCTGGGCTATTTGACGCTGTGCTTCGGAGGGGAGAGCGCGAAGCCCTTCGCCACGTTCGACGGTCAACGTTACGAGGTCAGTGTCCAGGGCACGGGCGACGCCGAGCACCGGTACGTCACGAGCGGCGGTCAGCGGCTCCTGATCAAGGGCAACGAGGACAAATCGATCTCGCTCGTCAATGATGGCGGGCAAGAGGTTCGCAAGCTCGCCCCCGATGAGTTCAAGGCCGATGGCCAGCGTTCGCCGGTCTTTGTCCTCATCCTGCTGTTGGGCTTGTCGCTCGTCACCGTCGGCAATGGCTTCTTCAAACCCAACATCTCGACCATCGTCGGATCCTTGTACGAAGAGGGGGACCGACGCCGCGACGCCGGCTTCACCATCTTCTACATGGGGATCAACCTTGGCTCGTTGATTTCGCAGTTTTTTTGCCCGTTGCTGGCCGTTGGCGTCGGCTGGTGGGCGGGATTCGGCCTGGCAGCCGTCGGGATGGCCTGTTCGTGGCTGCTCTTCCAGTTCGACGGTGGGCGCCTCGCCGGTTACGGGGAGCGTCCGAAGGCCGCTCCGAAGGATCGCGACTGGTGGATCTACGGCGGCGCGCTCGTCACGGTTCCGGTTGTCATCTTCCTGTTCTGGAACCTGATGAACTACGTCGCGCCGCCGCCGGGCTCCGGTGTGCTCGGCTATGTGATGTCGCTGCCCATTATGGGTAAATTCCTGTTCGGCACGTTCCTGATTTCGGTGCCGGGGATTCTCATTTGGTCGTTCCTGAAGGGCACCCGCACCGAGTTCCAGATGATGGTCGCGGCGATGGTGCTGATCGTCTTCAACGTCGTGTTCTGGACGCTATTCGAGCAGGCCGGATCGTCGCTGACGCTGTTCGCCGAGCGCAATACAGTGCTCGAGATCGGCTGGACGGCCCCGCTGTTCGCGGCGTTCCGCGCGACGCCGATCACTTATTATCTGTTCTTCGGAGCACTCTCCGCCGGCATCGCCTGGCTAGCGTGGTGGTTCTTCGCCTGGGGCGAAGAACGGGGAACCCGGCGGACGATGGCGATTGTTTGGGCCGGGATTGCCTTGCTTGCGGTCGTCGGTATGCATTTCGCGCGGCTCGGCGGCTTCGGCAGCGAACCGGTTTATGTGATGCCGGCAGGTCAGACGCAGATTTTCAACGCCCTGTTCATCGTCATCCTCGCGCCGATCTTCAGCCTGATCTGGAACATGCTGTCGCGAAGGGGTCTGGAGCCTTCGATTCCAATCAAGTTCGGGCTGGCCTTGATGGGCGTCGGCGCCGGCTTCCTGTTCCTGGTGTGGGGCGCGCAATTCGCCAATTCGAATTTCCAGGTCGGGCTCGCCTGGCTGGCCGGGCTCTACCTGATACACTCGGTCGCCGAGTTGTGCATTTCGCCGGTCGGCCTCAGCATGATCACCAAGCTGTCGATCGCCCGGATCGTCGGGCTGATGATGGGAGTCTGGTTCCTGTCGATCTCGGTCGCGCAATATGTCGCAGGTGCCGTCGCGCAGGTCGCCAGCGTCGAAACCGTCGGCGGACAGGTGACCAACCTCAAGGTCAGTCTCGATACCTATCTCGGCGTGTTCACGACCATCGGCTGGATTTCGGTCGGCATCGGCCTCGTCCTGCTGCTGCTCAGCTGGCCGCTCAAATATCTGATGCACGGGGTCAAATGATCCGCCGGGGGGCTCTGACCGTCGCCGCGTTCGCGCTTGGCGCGTGCGCCTCAATGCAGTCGAAACCCAAGCCCGCGGCGCCGGTGCGGATCAACG
>DASRAY010000046.1:0-9530 GCA_035637935.1 Sphingomicrobium sp. | reverse complement strand
GATAACGAGGCGCTCGCTATTGCTGCGTAACCGACGTCCTCACGGACTGAAGTTACAACGCTAAGCGCGGTCGGACCCCACCGGGCAACAGAAGGGGATTCCAGCGGTTCGGGGAGCACCGGGCAACAGAAGCTCCCCACCCGACGCACGAAGAGGCGTCGCCTGAACTCGGTTCAGGGCCCACTTCTCTCCACCCGCACCGCCTTGTCACCAATGGATGCTGAAACAAGTTCAGCATGACGGGTGAGGCGCTTCCGGTTAGTCTGCCCCCAAGGGGGTACCGCCATGCACCATTGGTCTAAGCGCCTGCTCGCGCTCGCGCTCGCCGCGCCATTTCTGCTGACCGGCTGCCTGTGGGGGCCGGGCAAGTTCCAGTCCGACCTGACCTTGCGCAAGGACAACAGCTTCGTCCTCAATTACCGCGGCGAGATCGTGCTTCAGTTGCCGCCGGACGCCGAGGAGCAGCCGTGGAAGGACGACATGGCGCGCTGCTTCGAGGGCGTGGAGGCGGGCACCGAGGCGGTGATCAGCGAGCCCGGCGAAGAGCCCAAGGCGCGACCGTGCACCAAGGCTGAAATCGCCAAACTGAAGGCCGATCACGACCAGAAGGCCGCCACCAAGCGCAAGGAGAATGAGGAGATGGCCAAGGCGTTCGGCCTGCCCGGCCTCGACGACGAATCCAATCGCGCGTTTGCCGCCAAGCTGATGAAATATGCCGGCTGGCGGTCGGTCACCTACCGGGGCAAGGGCGTGTTCGACGTCGACTATCATTTCGAAGGCAGCGCGAAGCAGGATTTCCTGTTCCCGGCACTTCCCGACAACGACCTCGTCATCCCGTTCATCGCCATCCGCCGCCGCGTCGACGGCGCGGTGTTGGTGACCGCTCCGGCGCTGACCGGCGGCGCGGGGCCGCTCGGCGCCCGCGCCGGAGCCGCCGCAACCACGGCGATGATGAAGGAGTCGAACGGGCCGCGGTCGCGCGCCGAGGGCCGCTTCACCGTCATCACCGACGGCGAGATCCTGACCAACAACAGCGAGGACGGCGCCGCCCCGCACGCCATCGGCCGCCAGGTGCGCTGGGACGTCGGGTCCGGCTCGACCAGGATCCCCGAGACCCTGATCCGCCTGCACTGACGTCTGTCGGCTGGTCGAACTAGCGGTTGCCTATCGTTACGGCTGTTGCCACGGGGGTCGCGACTTCAAGGGGGATGATCATGCGCCGTACGATTCTCGCCGCGTTTCTCGCCGCCAGTGCGTCTGCCGCCTTCGCCGCCCCGGTGCCGAAGGAGCAATTGCTCGTCCCGCCCGCCGGCGCCGAGCATTTCGTGGTCGTGTCCGAAGCCGGCAAGCACGGCGACGAATATAAATGGACGCTGCCCGACGGCAGCCTCGCCTATCGCGAGTCGATCCTGCTGCGCGGCCTGGTGTTCGAGCAGGACGAGGTGGTGAAGCTCGACTCGAGCGGCCGGCCGGTCAGCTTCACCGTCCGCGGCGTGACCCCGAGCGGCGATTCCGCCGAGACGTTCACGATCGACCAGGCGACGGCGCGCTGGAAGACCTCGGTTGACGAAGGCGAGGCGCCGGCTTCCAAGGGGGTCTACAACACCTTCGGCGGCACCTTCCTCGCCGGCGACGCGACCGTTCCGCTGTTCCTCAAGGCCGGCGCCAAAGGAGTGGATCTGCTGCCGTCGGGCCACGGCACGCTCGAACCGGCCGGCACCTCGATGACCGTCACCGGCCCCAACGGGCCCGGGAAGGTCAACCTCTATTTCCTCAAGGGCATCGGCCAGTCGCCGGCCCCGGCCTGGCTGTTCGACGACGGCAAGCTGTTCGGCTTTGTCGGTTCGCTCGCGCTGATGCCCGCGGGCTATGAAGCCAATCTGAAGCCGATGATCGCCGCCCAGGAAGCTGCGATCGCCAAACTCGCTCCGGCAACCGCCAGGAAATTCCTGACCGCCGCGGCGCGCCGGCCGGTCCTGTTCCGCAACGTCAAAATCTTCGACGCCGACCATGAGCGGTTCGTCCCCGGCCAGAATGTGGTCGTTTCGAACGGCAAGATCGTCAGCGTCGGCACCGCGCTGCCCAAGCTTCCGGCCGGAGCGCGGGTGATCGACGGCGTCGGCAAGACCCTCGTGCCCGGCCTGTGGGACAGCCACATGCATATCGGCGACGACTTCGGGGTGGTCAGCGAGCTGGCGCTCGGCGTGACCAACTGCCGCAACCCCGGGGGCCCGATCGAGCTCGAAGTTTCGCAGCGCGAGCGGCGCAAGAAGGGCACTTTGCTCGCGCCCGAGTGCTGGGATTCGGTCATCGTCGACCAGAAGGGGCCGCTGGCGGCGCAGGGGAGCCTCACCGTCTCGAGCCTCGAGGAAACCCTGGCCGCGGTGCGCAAGATCAAGGCCAACAATCTGACGGCGGTGAAATTCTACACGTCGATGAATCCGGCGTGGATCGCGCCCGCGGCCAAGCTCGCCCACGAGCTCGGGCTCCACGTGCACGGCCATATCCCGGCGGGCATGCGCACGCTCGACGCGGTCAACGCCGGCTATGACGAAATCACCCACATCTATTTCGCGACGATGCAGGCGATGCCGGACGAGGTCGTCGCCAAGTCGAACACCACTCTGCGGATGACCGGCCCGGGCAAATATTTCAAGGACGTCGACTTCAACGCCGAGCCGACCCGGACGGTGATCAGGACGCTGGCCGAGAAGCATATCACGGTCGACCCGACGCTGGTGGTGGTCGAGGGCGTGCTGACGTCGGAGGCGGGCAAGGTTTCACCGGCTTACTCTGCCTATGTCGGGACTTTGCCACCGGCGGTCGAGCGCGGCTTCAAGGCCGGGCCGATCCCGCTCCCCGAGGGCACCACGCGCGAGGAGGCCAAGGCGAGCGTCAAGCATATGCTCGAATATGTCGCGGCGATGCGCAAGGCGGGCGTGCCGATCGTTGCCGGGACCGACGGGCAGGGGATGGAGCTGGTGCGCGAACTCGAGCTCTATGTCGAGGGCGGGATGACACCGGCGGAGGCGCTGGCTACTGCGACCATCGACGCCGCGCGCAACGTCAAGGCCGACAAGCGCACCGGCTCGATCGCGGTCGGCAAGGAGGCCGACCTGCTGCTGGTCGACGGCGACCCGGAAGCGAACATCGGCGACCTGCGCCATGTCGACCAGGTCGTGCTCGACGGCGCGCTGCTCGACGGCGACGCGCTGCGCAAGGAAGCCGGGTACAGCGGCCGACCGAAATGACGAGCCTCAGCTCGTCATCCTGACGAAGGTCAGGATCCATTCTGGAGAAGGGCGCCGTCTGTCTCCGCAATGGACCCTGAAACGAGTTCAGGGTGACGATCTTAGGATCGTCAGTTCAGCATGACGGGCGTGTGATCACCGCTTCCGGAGCTCGTCGCGGATCTCGGTCAGCAGATCGACCTCGCTCGGCCCAGGCGCGTCCTCGGCCCGGCGCATCATCTTCGTCGCCGAACGCACCAGCAGGAAGATGATGAAGGCGAGGATGACGAAGTTGATCACGACCGTGACGAACTGGCCCCAGCCGAGCACCGGCGCGCCGGCGGCCTTCAAGGCCGCATAATCGGTCATGCTGCCCTTGTAGTCGGCCGGAACCGCGCCGAGCAGCATGAACTTGCTCGAGAAATCGAGCCCGCCAAAGATCGACCCGATCACCGGCATGATGATGTCCTCGGTGAGGCTGGTTGCGATCTTCCCGAACGCGGCGCCGATGATCACGGCGACCGCGAGATCGAGCACGTTGCCCTTGGCGATGAAGGCGCGGAATTCCCTGAGCATAAATTGCCCCCTTTCATGCGTCGCGTCGGGCCGAAGCGTAGCGTATGCACGCCAGATTGAAAGCCGTGACTGTGTTGCGCGGTTAAGACAGCATTGAAACGGAACGGCCGTGCATCTAATTAGCGCGCCGTTTCCTTGGAGGGTCCGATGACCGCACTTCGCCGTTTTGGTTTGCTTGCACCGCTCGCCGCGCTCAGCCTCGCCGGCTGCGGGCTCAACAGCGTCCCGACCGCGGAGGAGCAGGTCAACGCGGCCTGGGGCAACCTCCAGGCCGATTATCAGCGCCGCGCCGACCTCATTCCCAATCTCGTCGAGACGGTGAAGGGCTATGCCAAGCAGGAGAGCAGCGTCCTGATCACGGTCACCCAGGCCCGCGCCGATGCGGGCCGGGTCCAGCTGTCCGCGAGCGATCTCGACGATCCGGCCAAGGTCAAGGCGTTTAACGACGCCCAGGGCCGGCTGACCCAGGCGATCATTCCCCTGCAGCGGCTCCAGGAGGCCTATCCCGACCTCAAGTCCAACCAGAACTTCCTTGCCCTGCAGGACCAGCTGGAAGGGACCGAGAACCGCATCAACGCATCGCGCCGCGACTACAATGCGGCGGTGCAGTCCTACAATACGCGCATCCGCACCTTCCCCGACGCGATCGGCGCCAAGATTTTCTACGGCGCCAAGCCCAAGGTGCCGTTCGAGGCTTCGACAGCGGCGCAGGAAGCGCCGGCAGTGAACTTCAACACGAACTGAGGTCGAGGTGACCGCTTCCTTCGTCGCCCCCGCGCAAGCGGGGGTCCCGCTGCCTTCGCGGCGGAACAGCGGGATTCCCGCTTTGGCGGGAACGACGAGAATGTGGCTGGCATTGCTGGCGCTGTTTGCGCTTGCGACGCCGGTCGCGGCGCAGACCTTTCCGCCCCTGACCGGGCGGGTGGTCGATCAGGCGCACCTTCTGACGCCCGCGCAGGTCGCCGATCTCACGAGCAAGTCGGCGGCCCTCGAGACGCAGACCGGCGGCCGGCAGTTCGTCGTAGCGACCGTCGGCAGCCTCGAAGGCTATCCGATCGAGGACTACGGTTATCGGCTCGGCCGGGCTTGGAAGCTCGGTTCGGCAAAGAACGACGACGGTGTGCTTCTCCTCGTCGCGCCCAATGAGCGCAAGGTGACGATCGCGACCGGTTATGGCGCCGGCGAATATATGACCGACGCGATGTCGGGTTTGATCATCCGCGAGGCGATCATTCCGCATTTCAAGCAGGCTCCGCCGGATTATGGCGGCGGGATCGAAGCCGGGGCCGACGCGATCATCAAGCAGATGAGCCTGCCGGCGGACCAGGCCCAAAAGAACGTGGCCGCGGCGCAGAGGGCGCAGCAAAGCCGCCGGCATTCCAGCGGCGGCGCGCTGCCCGGAATCTTCTGGGCGATGATCTTCGGGTTCGTCGTGTTGTCTATGCTCCGGCGCGCCGGCGGACGGCGCTACCGCGCTCGCGGCGGCGGCGGAATCAGCCCGTGGGTCGTGCTGTGGGGCCTCAACGAGCTCAGCCGCGGCTCGCGCGGCGGCGGCTGGAGCGGAGGCTCCTGGGGCGGCGGAGGCGGCTGGGGCGGCGGTGGCGGCTTCGGCGGTGGCGGCGGATTTTCGGGCGGCGGCGGGTCGTTCGGAGGGGGAGGGGCGTCCGGGTCATGGTGATGCGATTCACCGACGAGGATCGCGCAAGTGTCTCGGCTGCCATCGCCGCCGCCGAAGCGAGCAGCAACGGCGAGATCGTCGCGGTCGCGACGCCGCTCAGCGATTCTTATCACGATGTTGCACTGCACTGGGCGCTGGTGCCGCTGTTCGCGGTTCTGGCGTGGGCGGCGTGGCGTCCGACGGCGCTGCAATGGTGGTACGACCGCTTGCTGGGCAGCTGGGGAGTCGAGCCGACCCTCAGCCAGCTGCTGACGCTGCTGATGGTGTTCGCCGCGCTCAAGTTCACGGTTGCGCTGCTGATCCTCAAATGGATGCCGCTGCGCCTTGCCCTGACTCCGGCCGCGACCAAGCATCGCCGCGTGCGGCGGCGTGCAGTCACGGTGTTTCGCGCGGCGGCCGAGAAGCGCACCGCGGGGCGCACCGGAATCCTCATCTATCTGTCGATAGGCGAGCGCCGGGCCGAGATTGTCGCCGACGAGGCTATCCTCAAGGTGACCGACGACCACACCTGGGGCGAGGCGATGGCGGCGCTGCTCGAGCAGGTCCGCGCGGGCCGTCCCGGCGAGGGGATCTGCGCCGCGATCGAGCGCGTCGGGGCGGTGCTGGCCGAGCATTTCCCGCGGTCGGCCGACGATTCCAACGAAATCCCCGACAAGCTGATCGAGCTGTGAACCTCGCCGACCTGCCGCCGCCCGAGACCATGTGCGAGGGCAAGTTCGTCCGGCTGCTGCGGCGCGGCAAGTGGGAATATGCGAGCCGCGCCAGCGACATCCGCGCGGTGGTCATCCTCGCCGAGCATGACGGCAAGATGATCCTGGTCGACCAGCCGCGTGTCCCGCTGGGCCGCCGCTGCGTCGAGCTTCCGGCGGGCCTGGTCGGGGACGAGGACCCCAACGCGACGATCGAGGCGACCGCGATCAAGGAACTCGAGGAGGAAACCGGCTTCACCGCCGAGCGGGTCGAGCGGCTCGGCGACTTCTATTCCTCCCCGGGCATGGTCGCCGAGGGCTTCACCCTGGTCCGGGCCCATGGCCTGACCCGGATCGGCGAGGGCGGCGGCGACGAGAATGAGGACATCGCCGTCCATCTCGTCGCGCGCGCCGACATCCCCGATTTCCTCGAGCAGAAGCGCGCCGAGGGGTTCGGGATCGACGTGAAGCTGCTGATCTTTCTCGGCTACTGACGCGTTCAGGCGGCATGACCCGCCTCGTCCACCTTTCTGACCTGCATTTCGGAGCGCATGACGAGCGTCTCGTCGCGGCAGTCGAGCAGGCGCTCGATGCGCTGAAGCCAGACCTCACCGTGATCAGCGGCGACTTCACCCAGCGCGCCCGGACCGAGCAGTTCCGCGATGCCTGCGAATTCCTCGGCCGGCTGCGCGACCGCGGGCACGAGGTGCTCGGCGTTCCCGGCAACCACGACGTCCCGCTCTACGACGTGCTGCGCCGGTTCCTGTCGCCACTCGCCCGCTACCGGCGCTTCATCGACGAGAGTTTGTGCCCGTTTGTCGAACTTCCCGGGGTCGCGGTGCTCGGCATCAATACGGCGCGCTCGCTGACCTTCAAGGACGGCCGCATCAGCCGCGACCAGGTCGAATTCGTCCGCGAGACCTTCGCCCTCACCTCCGACGCGGTGGTGCGGATCCTCGTCACCCATCACCCGTTGTTCGCGCTCGAGGTCGGCGAACAGGTCGAGCGCGCGATCGGCCGCCAGGAACTGGCGCTCGACGCGGTCGAGGACTCCGGAGTCGACATGCTGCTCGCCGGCCACGCGCACCATGCCTCGAGCCAGGACGCGGGAGACCTCGTCACCCGCGCCGGCGGCGTGCTGGTCGTCCAGGCCGGAACCGCGACCTCGACCCGGGTCCGCCACCAGGAACAGAGCTTCAACACCATCGACGTCGCTCACGCCGAGGACGTGACGATCACCGTCAACGCCTGGGATGGCGCCGGCTTCGAGCCGACCGACGCCCGGCGCTATCACTGGCAGGCTGGCCGCTGGAAGGTGGTCAAGGCGAGTGAGCCCGCGCACTGAGCTTGTCGGCGGGTCCGCCGGTCGCCTAGACGCGCCCCATGGCGCTGCCCGACGGGTTCGACCTCGACGATTTCGTTCGCCGTACCCTGGCCGAGGACCTCGGCAGCGGCGGCGACGTCACGTCGCGGGCGACGATCGACGTGGGCGCGCGGTTCACCGCCGAAATGCGCGCCCGCCAGTCCCTGGTCCTCGCCGGGGTCGACATCGCCGCCGCGTTTTTCCGGGCTCTGGATTCGGCGGTGCGAGTCGAGCTGCTCGCAAGCGACGGCGATCGGGCCGAACCCGGTGCGGTGGTGATGCGGCTTGACGGCAACGCCCGGGCGATGCTCGCCGCCGAGCGCTCGGCGCTCAACACGCTGCAGCATTTGTCAGGCATTGCGACCCTGACGCGCGCCTATGTCGATGCGATCGAGGGCACCGGCACGGTCCTGCTCGACACGCGCAAGACCATCCCCGGCCTGCGCAGCCTCGAGAAACATGCGGCGCGGATGGGCGGGGCGCAGAACCACCGGATGCGGCTCGACGACGGCGTCCTGATCAAGGACAATCATGTGGCGGTGGCCGGCGGGGTCGCCGAGGCGGTGAGCCGGGCGAAGGCCGCGGACACCGGGCTCCAGGTCCAGGTCGAGGTCGACCGGATCGACCAGATCGCGCCCGCGCTCGAGGCGGGCGCCGACCGGCTGCTGCTCGACAACATGAACCCCATGACGCTGCGCGAAGCGGTCCGGCTCGTGGCGGGACGAGTCCCGCTCGAAGCTTCGGGCGGAGTGACGTTGGAGACCATCCGCGCCATTGCCGAAACCGCCGTCGATTTCATTTCGGTCGGTCGGATCACCCAGTCGGCGCCGGCCGTCGACATCGGCCTCGATTATTCGCTGACCCGCTGATCGCGGCGACTTCTGACGCGCGCTCCCGGATCGTTGAGCCAACGAAACGGCGTTCATGAACTCGACAGGTGAAAAGGCGCAGCAGCGCTGCGCTGAGTCGGCCGCGCCGGCTCGCGGGTCCAGTCGAGGAGTCTTTCGATGAAGAAGCTCGTCGCAATCACCGCCGCAGTTTCGCTAAGCCTTTGCGCCGCCGCGGCCGGCGCGCAGAGCTACCCCGGCTACGGCTACGGCGATCCCGGCAACGGCTATCCGGCCTACGGCTACGGCGACCCGGGCAACAGTTACCCGGCCTACGGCTACCCGCCGTCAGGCTACGGCGGCTACCCGGCGCCTACCTATCCGCCGTCGGGCTATTATCCGCAGTCGTATCCGCGGGCCGGCAACTACCCGCAGGCCGGTTACGGCGAGCGCTACTACGGCTACGACAACCGCGGCTCGCGCTGCGGCACGAATCCGGCTGTCGGGGCCGCCGGCGGCGGGCTCGCCGGCGCTGTGATCGGCGGCGTGATCACCAGCGACGACGGCAATCGCCACAATACCGACGACGGCATCATCATCGGCGGGCTCCTCGGCGCGCTGCTCGGCGGCGCCGCACTGTCGGCCGGCGGGTGCTGACGCCGTCCAGCGCTCCGCTAACTTTTTTTAAGGCAGATCGAACAAATCGCCCTATATGACCGCGTTGCGGGCGCTGGTGCGCCGGGGAGACGTGAGTTGTTCAAGGGCCTCAAGCCCATCCTGTATGGCGGGCGCGAAGTCTGGCCGCTGATCGAGGGCGGCAAGGGCGTGTCCGCCACCAACCACGCAAGCTCCGGGGCCTGGGCCGCGGCCGGCGGCATCGGCACGGTCAGCGCGGTCAATGCCGACAGCTACGACGCCGAAGGGCGCATCATCCCCCAGGTCTACGAGGCCCTGACCCGCCGCGACCGCCACGAGGAACTGATCAAATATGCGATCGACGGCGCGGTTGCGCAGGTCCAGCGCGCCTATGAGATCGCGAGCGGCAAGGGCGCGCTCAACATCAACGTCTTGTGGGAGATGGGCGGCGCGCAGCGGGTGCTGCACGGCGTCCTCGAGCGAACCAAGGGCCTCGTCACCGGTGTTACGTGCGGCGCCGGCATGCCCTAC
>DASRAY010000045.1:0-12380 GCA_035637935.1 Sphingomicrobium sp. | reverse complement strand
GCGGCGGCAATAGGTCGCGGCCAGCCACAGGCGCAGCGAATCGGCGGACAGGCCGGCTGGGGCCGCAGCGGTTTTGGTCGGCGGCGCTACTGGCACGCCAGACACTCGTCGTAGTCGGTCGAGGAGGCGAGCTTGATTTCCTTCAATTCGGGCGTGTTGTCGGCTTCGACGCCGCCCGCGAAACCGGCACGCTGCACCGACTTGGAGCGAAGATAGTAGAGGCTCTTGATGCCCAGCTCCCAGGCGCGGAAGTGGAGCATCATCAGGTCCCATTTGTCGACGTCGGCCGGGATGAACAGGTTCAGCGACTGCGCCTGGTCGATGTACGGCGTGCGGTCGGCGGCGAGCTCCAGGAGCCAGCGCTGGTCGATCTCGAAGCTGGTCTTGAACACGTCCTTTTCTTCCTGGGTCAGGAAGTCGAGATGCTGGACCGACCCGCCGTTCTCGAGGATCGAGCTCCACACCGCCGCGGGGGCGACCACGTTCTTTTCCTTGAACAGCGCCTCGAGATAGGGGTTCTTGATCGAGAAGGAGCCCGACAGCGTCTTGTGGGTGTAGATGTTGGCCGGGATCGGCTCGATGCACGCCGAGGTGCCGCCGGCGATGATCGAGATCGACGCGGTCGGGGCGATCGCCATCTTGCAGCTGAAGCGCTCCATCGCGCCCATGTCCTGGGCGTCGGGGCATGGCCCGCGCTCATTGGCGAGCATCATCGACGCCTCGTCGACCTGGGCCCGGATATGCTTGAAGATCTTGAGGTTCCAGCTCTTCGCCATCGCTCCCTCGAACGGGATGCCGCGGGCCTGGAGGAACGAGTGGAAGCCCATCACGCCGAGGCCGACGCTGCGCTCGCGCTCCGCGCTATACTTGGCGCGGGCCATCTCGTCGGGAGCGCGGGCGATGTAATCGGACAAGACATTGTCGAGGAAGCGCATGACGTCCTCGATGAACCGCTTGTCGGTGCTCCACTGGTCCCACGTCTCGAGGCTCAAGGACGACAGGCAGCAGACCGCGGTGCGGTCGGCGCCGAGATGGTCGCGGCCGGTCGGCAGCGTGATCTCGGAGCAGAGGTTCGAGGTGGTGACCTTGAGGCCGAGGTCGCGGTGATGCTTGGGCATCGACCGGTTCACCTGGTCGATGAAGATGATGTACGGCTCGCCGGTCGCGAGGCGAGTCTCGACCAGCTTCTGGAACAGCGAGCGGGCGTCGACCTTGCCGCGCTCCGAACCGTCCTTGGGGCTGCGCAGCACGAACTCGGCGCCTTCGCGCACCGCCTCCATGAACTCGTCGGTGACGAGCACTCCGTGGTGCAGGTTCAAGGCCTTGCGGTTGAAGTCGCCCGAGGGTTTGCGGATCTCGAGGAACTCCTCGATCTCGGGGTGCGAGATGTCGAGATAGCAGGCGGCCGAGCCGCGGCGCAGCGAGCCCTGCGAGATGGCCAGGGTGAGCGAATCCATCACCCGCACGAACGGGATGATTCCGCTGGTCTTGCCGTTGAGCCCGACCGGCTCGCCGATGCCGCGGACGCTGCCCCAGTACGTGCCGATGCCGCCGCCCTTGCTCGCCAACCAGACATTCTCGTTCCAGGTGCCGACGATACCTTCGAGGCTGTCGGAGACGCTGTTCAAGTAGCAGCTAATCGGAAGCCCGCGGCCGGTGCCGCCGTTGCTGAGCACCGGGGTCGCCGGCATGAACCACAGCTTCGAAATGTAGTCGTAGACGCGCTGGGCATGCGCTTCGTCATCGGCATAGGCCGCGGCGACTCGCGCGAACAGGTCCTGATAGCTTTCGCCAGGGAGCAGATAGCGGTCGCGCAGGGTCTCCTTGCCGAACTCGGTCAGCAGCTCATCGCGCGTCCCGTCGGTGGTGACGGCGAAGCGCGGCGCGTGGACCGACTTCGAGCTGGAAGTGGTGGTCGCAACGTCGTCGCTCGGTACTTCGGAGCCGTGTGAAAAATCCATTGCGCTTCCCCGTCCTTCGGCGGTCCGGTCAAGGACCGTTTGTTCTTCAAACGTTCGACTCGGAGCCATGGGCCGGCATCCTAGTCCCTTTTCGCGGTCGAGCGGGGCTTTTTACATGCTCGTCCCTGTGGAAATCGGGGACGAGTCGGCCCGTCACCGGAATATAGTGATTCCGGCGCCGAACACCAGTAATTGAGGCATTCCCCCCTCGCGCTACCACCTATTGTGCCTTATCCGCGTTTGGATGCAAGCCGGTAAATGCGGGTTAACGATATTTTTCCTGTGGATTGGCGGCCGCGACACAGCGCCCGCGCCGGGCTTCCGGAAAGCCCGTTGCAACGAAGCGCCGGATTGAGCGGTTAACCGTCCGCACAGTCTCGGAGGCTTGCCCATGCGCGACGGCAGTCCAGCGGAGCGCGGGCGGACGTTCCCGCTCGTCATGGCCATCATCCTCGCCCTGATCGGCCTGTGGATCGGCGGGTTCGGCGCCTATCTCGCCGCGCTCGGCGGGTCGGTTTATTATGTGCTCGCCGGGCTCGCGCTGCTCGCGACTGCGGTGCTGCTGTACCGGCGGAAATCGGCCGCGCTGGCGGTCTATGCCGCGTTGCTGGTGCTGACCATCGCCTGGGCGCTGTGGGAGGTCGGGCTGGACTTCTGGCAGCTGGCGCCGCGCGGCGACCTGCTGGTCCCCCTCGCGCTCGTCCTGCTGCTGCCGTGGCTGACCCGGTCGCTGCGCCCGGCGACCAGCGCGCTGCGCGGATCCGGGCTGGCGCTGTCGGTCGGCGTCTTGGTCTCGCTCGCCGTGGCGGTCGCCGCCCTGCTGCAGAACCAGCACGACCAGCCGGGCAACCTGCCCGCGGCGGCGGCCGCCTCCGCGCCCTTCACCTACGCGGCGGCGCCGGGCGACTGGCCGGCCTATGCGGGGACCTGGGCTGGGCTCAAATGGTCACCGCTGACCGAGATCAATCCGGGCAACGCCGCCCGGCTCCAGGTCGCCTGGCAGTTCCACACCGGCGACCTCAAGCGGCCCGACGACCCCGGCGAGTTCACCTACGAGATGACGCCGATCAAGGTGGGCAACCTGCTCTACCTGTGCACGCCGCACGACATCGTCATCGCACTCGACCCGGCGAGCGGGCAGCAGCGCTGGCGGTTCGACCCCAGGGTCCGGGTCAGCGGCACCCAGCACATGAGCTGCCGCGGCGTTTCCTACTATGACAGCGCAGCCGCGCCGGGCGCCGCGCCGCAGGCACCGCGCGCGTCCGACTGCAGCGCGCGGATCTTCGTCGCCACCAACGACGCCCGGCTGATCGCGCTCGATGCGCTGAGCGGCAAGCCCTGCCCCGACTTCGGGACCGCAGGCCAGATCAACCTTACGCCGCAATATCCGGGCTACCAGGAGGGCTGGTACCAGTTCACCTCGGCGCCGCTGATCAGCCGCGGGCTGGTCGTGCTGGCGGGCAGCATCTTCGACAACAAGTCGGTGAAGATGCCGTCCGGCGTGGTCCGCGCGTTCGACGCCAGGACCGGCAAACTGGTGTGGAACTTCGACCCCGGAAATCCGGATTCTACCGCCCCGCTCGCGGCCGGGCAGCATTACAGCCTGTCGTCGCCCAACAGCTGGAGCACGTCGGCGGCCGACGAGGAGCTCGGCATGATCTACGTGCCGTTCGGGATGGGCGCGGTCGACCAATATGGGGCCGGCCGGCCGCCGACCACCGAAAAGTTCGCGAGCAGCATCGTCGCACTGGATACGGCGAGCGGACAGCTCAAATGGGTGTTCCAGACCGTCCACCACGATCTGTGGGACATGGACGTCCCCGCCCAGCCCGCGCTGCTCGACCTGCCCATCGGCGGCCAGAACGTCCCGGCGCTGGTCCAGTCGACCAAGACCGGCGACATCTTCGTGCTCGACCGCCGCACCGGCAGGCCGATCGTCCCCGCAACCGAGCGCAAGGTGCCTGGCAATCCGGTGCCGGGCGACTGGGTCTCCCCGACCCAGCCCTTCTCGGCGCTCACCTTCAGGCCGCTCGGACGGGTGCGCGAGGCCGACATGTGGGGCGCGACGATGCTTGACCAACTCCTGTGCCGGGTGGCGTTCAAGGGCCTGCGCTACGAGGGGCCGTTCACCCCGCCGTCGACGCAGGGCACGCTGGTCTATCCGGGCAATTTCGGGGTGATGGACTGGGGCGGGATGGCGATCGACCCGGTGCGCAAGGTCGCCTTCGCCAACCCGAGCTACATGGCGTTCGTCGACCAGCTGACCGAGACTCGGCCGCCCGACGAGAAAAAGGCCGAGAAGAGCCGCGGGCTCAACCCCAACGCCGGAGCGCGCTACGCGGTCTACCTGAACCCGTTCCTGTCGAAGCTCGGCCTGCCGTGCCAGGCGCCGCCGTGGGGCTATGTCGCCGGGGTCGACCTCACCGCCGCTAGGGTCGCCTGGATGCACAAGAACGGCACGATCCAGGACCAGAGCCCGCTGCCGGTGCCGATCAAGATGGGGGTGCCGTCGCTCGGCGGGCCGATGATTACCGCCGGCGGGGTGGCGTTTCTAAGCTCGACGTTGGACAATTACGTCCGCGCTTATGACGTGACCGGCGGCCGCCAGCTGTGGCAGGCGCGCCTGCCCGCGGGCGGCCAGGCGACGCCGATGAGCTATGCGACCGCCGACGGCCGGCAATATGTGGTGGTGGTCGCGGGTGGCCACGGCACGCTCGGCACCAAGCCGGGCGACTCCGTCATCGCTTACGCGCTGCCGCGCTGACGCGCGCCGTTGCGAACCGCCGCGATTGGTTTCAGTCTGGTGCGATGCTGAAACGATTTGTGATTGCTGCCGCATCGATGCTGGCCCTCGTTGGAACGGCCAAGCCATCCGACGAGGCGGTCCGGCACCAGGCTACAAAATGTGGGCTGAAGGCCAACCAGCTGGTCTGGTCGGTCGAGGCGCAAGGAAATTGGCGCGCCAATATTTCGCCTGGGGGAAACCCAGACGATTTGTCCTTCAAAGCCATTGCCTGCCTGATGGATTGGGCAGCGAAATCAGGTGGACGCGTCGGCTTCGTATCCGAGCCACCACCTCTCCCGTCGTCACCCCAACCGCCCTTGCCGTTTGCGCTCAAGCAGCTCGGCCCCGGCGTCTACGCGGCGATCGATGGACCGGAGCATAAGGCCGGGTCCAACGCCGGTTTCGTGATCGGCGACGACGGGGTGCTGGTGGTCGACGCCTTCTTCACGCCCGACGCGGCGCAGGCTTTGGTCCGCGAGATCAGGCGGATCACGCCCAAGCCGATCCGCTATCTCGTCAACACCCATTATCACGCCGACCATACCGGCGGGGACCAGGTGCTGCGCGACGCCGGCGCGGTGATCATCGCGCACAGGAACGTGCGCGGCTGGGTGCGCGTGAACAACGTCAACCTGTTCGGCGACCGCATCACGCCGGAGCTCAAGGCACGGATCGAAGCGCTGCCGCTGCCCGACGTCACGACCGACAAGGACCTCACCGTGTGGCTCGGCTCGCGAAAGGTCGTGGTGCGGACGGTGCTCGGCCATACCGGTGGCGATCTCGTCGTCGAGGTGCCCGATGCGCAGGTGCTGTTCGCCGGCGACATGCTGTGGCGCAAGGTGGCGCCGAACCTGATCGACGGGTCGGTGGCGCAATGGCAGCAGACCGACGCCGACTTCGCGGCGATGCCGGCCGCAGCAGCGACGCGCTTCGTGCCGGGCCATGGCGACGTCGCTGACCTGGCCGACATGCGCGACTTCCGGTCTTACCTGCTGGATATCCGCAAGCTCGTCGCCGCAGGTAGAAAGGCAAAGCTCAAGGACGAGTCCCTGGTCCAGTCGGTCGCGCCGAAGCTGCGCGCCCTGCACCCCGACTGGACCATCAGCGACCGGGCGATCGCGGCCGAGGTCAAATATATGGAGGCGGAACTGGCGGGCACGAAGAAGCGTCCGATTCCCGTCGCCAAGTGAGGATTTACCAGACAAGCCACACGATCGAAGCGATCGCCAGCGCGAGCACCACGGCGCAGGCCCAGGGCGAAACGATCGTGCCGTCGTCATACTCGCCGGTTTCCACGAAGCGCCGAACCTTCTCGCGCTGGTGCGCGCCATAACAGTCGTTCGCGGCGCGGATGTCGGCATCGTCGAGGTAATGATCGATGATCTCCGGGCACGTCGTTTCGGGCTCCGCCATCAGGTTAAGCGTAAGCTCGTCGCTCAGTCGCTCGACCTCCGCCCAATCCGGCGGCTGCATCTCTTCTGCCGCCAGGATCGTTGCGATGCGGCGACGAAGCTCGGCGATCTCCATGCCAGGAGCCTAGTCCTTTCGGGAACCGCAGCAACGGGAGTTCGCATGAGAGCGCCAATCTTGATCCTGCCGTTGATCCTTGCGGCCTGCGCGGCTTCTTCCCGACCGGAACCCCAGCTCCTCCCCGCCGACCATAACGGGCCGCCCCAGCTGCCGCGGGCGATGCCGCAGCCGCCGGCGGCCGATGCAATCAGCACCGAGCGGATGAGCGAGATCACTCGGGTGCTGGCGTCCGACGACTTCCAGGGGCGAGCGCCGGGAACGCCGGGAGAGGACAAGACGGTCACTTATCTGATCCAGCAGTTCCACATGGCCGGGCTGGAGCCGGCGGGCGAGAACGGGACCTGGACGCAGACCGTGCCGATGATCCGCACCCAGCTCGAGGCGCCGGTCGCGGCGTCGGTGCGGCAAGGCGGTCAGACCCTGCCGCTCAAATTTCCCGACGACGTCTATCTCGGCACAGTCCGCGGGACCGAGCGGGCGCGGATCGAGAATGCGCCGATGGTGTTCGTCGGCTACGGGGTCCACGCGCCCGAGCGCGGCTGGGACGATTTCAAGGGCGTCGACCTCAACGGCAAGGTCGCGGTGTTCCTGGTCAACGACCCCGATTTCGAGGCGGCTCCCGGCGAGCCGGTCGCGGGCAGGTTCGGCGGTAAGACGATGACCTTCTACGGCCGCTGGGTCTACAAATATGAGGAAGCGGCGCGGCGCGGCGCGATCGCCGCGCTGATCGTCCATGAGACCGACGCCGCGGGCTATCCATGGAACGTGGTCAAGAGCCCGGCGGGGGAAAGCTACAATATCGTCCTGCCCGAAGGCGCGCAGCAGCCGGTGCTGCTCCAGGGCTGGATCCAGCGGCCGGTCGCCGAGGCGCTGCTGAAGCGCGCCGGTTACGATTACGACACGCTGAAGCGCCAGGCGCGGACGGCGGCGTTCAAGCCGGTCGATTTGAAAGCCGCGTTCAGCGCCGACATCCCGGTCACGCTGAAGCGAATCACCAGCCGGAACGTGCTGGGCAACCTGACGGGCGCGAAATATCCCAATGAGACGGTGAGCTACGGCGGGCATTGGGATGCGTACGGGATCGGCCCGGCCGATGCGCAGGGGCGGACGATCCGGCCGGGCGCGGCGGACGATGCGCTCGGGCTGGCGGCGATGATCGAAGTGGCGCGGAAGTTCGCGGCCGGGCCGCGGCCCGAGCGGACCCTGGTGTTCGCGGCCTGGACCGGGGAGGAGCGCGGGCTGCTCGGCTCGGAATATTATGCCCGCCACCCGCTGTTCCCGATGGAGACGATGGCCGCCAACCTCACCTTCGACACGCTGCAATGGGCTGGGCCGGTCAAGGACGTGGTGCTGATCGGCCAGGGCCAGAGCGCGATGGAGGATCTGCTCGCCGAGGAAGCGCGGAAGCAGGGCCGGTACATTACGCCCGAAGGTCATCCCGAGCGCGGGCTGTTCTACCGCGCCGACCATTTCTCCTTCGCCAAGCGCGGGGTGCCGGTGCTGCTCGATATGGCGCTGGCCGGCGCTTACGACATGGCAGACGGCGGCCGGACCGCGGGCGAGGCTTGGCTCGGCCGGTTCACCACCAATTGCTATCACCAGACGTGCGACAGCTGGTCGCCGGACTGGAACCTCGCCGGCGCCGCGCAGGAGGCCGATTTGTTCTACGCGATCGGCGCCCGGCTCGCGAACGGCCGCGAGTGGCCGCAATGGCGCTCCTCGTCCGAGTTCAAGGCGGTTCGTGACAAGAGCGCTGCGGCGCGCGGCGGCACGAGCCGCGGCGAGCGCGGCCGCTAAGGGCCGCCACGATAGAGTCACGGAAGGCGGCGATTAAGGCCACGGCTCGACTCGTGATTTAAAATCGGTTTACAATGGCGGGCAGGCCGAAGGCCTAAACAACAGGGGCACAAGAATGAAACGCTATTTGCTTGCCGCGGCATCCGTTGCCGCACTGGTCGCCTCACCGGCGGCCGCCCGCGACCATTCGGCCTATTTCGGAATCGAAGTGGGCCCGATGTGGGCGAAGGATTCCCATGTCGTCGACGATTTCGGCGACGGCAGCGCCGACTTCTTCACCGTCGACCACAAGATGGGCGTCGATGGCGACCTCATCGCCGGCTACGACTTCGGCATCGTCCGGGCCGAGCTCGAAGGCGGCTACAAGTGGGCCAAGCACGACGAATATTGCGACAGCAGCGATTGCATCGGCGCCGACGGCCATTCGCGCGTCTATTCGATCATGGGCAATGCGATGATCGACCTCGGCAAGAACGAGGCGGTCAATTTCTACGCCGGCGGCGGTGTCGGAGTGGCCTGGGTCCGCCAGCGCTTCAGCATCGACGGCGATAGCGACGCGTTCCACATCAGCGACAACGGCTTTGCCTGGCAGATCATCGCCGGCGTCCGCGCTCCGGTGTTCAACCACTTCGACGTCGGGCTCAAGTATCGCTATTTTGATGCCGGCAAGGTCAAGGAAGACTTCGGCGACGGCGAGGCGATCCGGACCAAGTTCCGCTCGCACAGCATCCTCGCCAGCCTGATCTACAACTTCGGCGAGGTCGCGGCTCCGCCGCCGCCGCCACCGCCACCGCCGCCGCCGCCGCCTCCGCCGCCGCCGCCGGCGACGCAGACCTGCCCGGACGGCTCGGTGATCCTGGCGACGGACGCCTGCCCGGCCCCGCCGCCGCCGCCGCCGCCGCCCGAACCGGCGCCGGAGCGCGGTCTGTAAGGCTGAAGCTTAGTCAAAATGAGAGCGGCGGGAGGGCGACCTTCCGCCGTTTCTTTTTGAACCTGTGACGGGCGTGCCGGCACACACTCCCGGCGCAAATCGGGGGGACCAATAATGAAACGCTATTTGCTCGCCGCTGTCGCATTCGCTGCACTCATCACCTCGCCCGCGGCGGCCCGCGACCATTCGGCCTATTTCGGAATCGAGGCGGGCGTGATGCAGGTGCGCGATGCGCACGTCGTCCAGCATTTCGTCGGCCAGAACTTCAGCGAGATCAGCTTCGACATCGACCATAAGCTCGGCGTCGATGGAGACCTGATCGCCGGCTACGATTTCGGCATCGTCCGGGCCGAGCTCGAAGGCGCCTACAAATGGGCCAGGCACGACAGGTTCAAGAACATCTTCCACGACGATGAACTTATCTTCGAGTCCGCCGACGCCGACGGCCATTCGCGGGCTTATTCGGTGATGGGCAACGTCCTCGTGGACCTCGGCAGGAACGAGGGGGTCAATTTCTATGCCGGCGGCGGCGCCGGGATCGCCTGGGTGAAGCAGAGGTTCGACGACGGCAGCGGCGCCGGCGCTTTCTCGATCGCGGACAACAATTTCGCCTGGCAGGCGATCGCCGGCGTCCGGGCACCGGTCTTCCGCCACTTCGACGTCGGCTTGAAGTACCGCTATTTCAACGCGGGCAGGATCCGCGACGCCGATCAGGGCGCGGACAGCATCCACAGCCGGTTCCGTTCGCACAGCATCCTTGCCAGCCTGATCTACAACTTCGGCGAGGTCGCGGCTCCGCCGCCTCCACCGCCACCGCCGCCGCCGCCGCCTCCGCCGCCGCCGCCGGCGACGCAGACCTGCCCGGACGGCTCGGTGATCCTGGCGACGGACGCCTGCCCGGCCCCGCCGCCGCCGCCGCCGCCCGAACCGGCGCCCGAGCGCGGCCAGTAAGGTACTGCACAGTCAAAAGAAGCGGCGGGAGGGAAACCTTCCGCCGCTTTTCTTTTGCGCCTCACGCGGGAGCGATGACCCGCAGCGCCTTGGGGCGGATGCGGTAATCGAGCGGCGGCGCTTCGCGGACGACTTCGCCATCGAGCGACACCGCGAGATGACTGCGCCGGCTCGCCACGCGCAGTCGCTCGACGCCGTCGAGCTCGACCATGTCGTCGCGGCGGGTACGATTCACCAGTGCGCGGATGCTGGCGGCGATCATCCCGCGGCGCGTCTTCTTGCGCATCACCAGGACGCACAGCCGGCCGTCGTCGAGGCTTTCGCGCTGGCCGGCCGCGGCGAGGTCGAGCCGGTAAGCGTTGTTCCCGACGAACAGCAGGGGCGTGTCGATCCGGGCCTCCGCTTCGTCATTGACGGTGAGCGTCAGCCGACGATGATGGAATCGTACGAGCGTCCTGACCGATGCGACAATCATCGCCAGCCGCTTGCTTCGGCCGAAGCGTTTGCGCTGCACATCGCGATCGATGACCATCAGCGGATAGAGCCCGATCGCGCTGTTGTTGATGAAGATGCGACCGTTCATCTCGGCGACGTCGATGCGTCGTTCCACGCCGAACGCGATCAGCTTCGCCGCTTCGTCGAGATCGGTCGGGATGGCGAGGTCGCGCGCAAAGTGATTGAGCGTGCCGAGCGGAAGCAGGCCGAGCCGGGTCCCGGTGCCGACCAGGGCCGACGCAGCCGCAGCGACCGTGCCGTCGCCCCCGCCGACGATGAGCAGCTCGTCGCCGCGCTCGGCGGCCGCCCTGGCCCGGACTTCGCACTCGCCGCCGTCGATCAGCTCGATTCTTGCCGGAACGCCGGCCGCCTGAAGCGCAGCCGCGACTGTCTTCGCGATCTCCGGGTCGCGCGAGGCCGCGCCGCCGGACCGGTTGATGAGAGCAGCCGTGTCAGTCACGGCCGCTCAACGGCTCAATCCGCCGGACCGATCCGGAACGCGGCCAGCTTGTTGCCGTCGGGGTCGCGGAAATAGGCACCGTAGAAGGCGCCCGGGCCCTCGTCGCCGCGAACGCCGGGAGGCCCCTCGCAGCTGCCGCCGAGCTCAAGCGCCTTGGCATGGAGCGCGTCGACCTTGGCCCGGCTGTCGACGACGAGCGACGCCATGTTGCCGTTGCCGGCGGTGGCGGGCTTGCCGTCATAGGGCTTGCACACGGCGAGGCCGGGCTTGCCGAGGCCGGAGCCGTACATGGTGAAATTGTCGCCGAACTCCATGATCCGGCCGGCGCCGATCACCGGCATCAGCGCATCGTAGAAAGCGCGCGATTTCTCGAGGTCGTTCGACCCGAGCGTGACGTAACCGATCATGACTGCTTCTCGCGATTGGCGTTGAGCTCGTCGCCCTTGCAGGCGCCGACGCGGTGCGATTCGGAGTGCGAGCGCATCTTCATGCCTTGGCCGCGAGGGCCGCCGCTGACGTCCATCGCCATGGTCGCTTCGTAGCTGTCGCGGGAATAGCTGCCGGTGATGGTCATCGCCATGCCCTCCGACCCGCGTCCGGGGCAGCTCAAAGCGGCATCGATCTTGCCGCCGGACATAGTGAAATGGTCGTAGCGGCAATTGCGATTCTTGCCGGCGAAGAAATCCTCCTTGGGCTTCTTCACGTCGGCGTCGGTCAGGCAGGTGGCATAGGTATTGTCCTGCATCTTGCCCATCGTCTGCTTCATCTGCTGCGCCATTTGCGGCGGCATTCCCGGAACCTCGATGTCGAGCAACGACACCTTGGTTTCCCACCGGCCGGGATCGACGAAGCTGCCGTCGGAGCCCGCTTCGCGGACCCTCTCGGCGACCTCGCCGACGCTGGCGTTCTTGACGTTGATCTCGGGCCCTTTGTTGCACGCGGCGAGCGCCGCGAGTGAGAGCACGACCAGACTGTAGCGCATCCGAATCCCCCTTGCTGCGTGGGCACCATATTGCGCAGGCGCAGCGCCGACCAGCCAGGATCAGTTCGAAGCGAATTCGGCCAGCTGGCGGAGCCGGACGTCGTAGAGGTCCGCGAGGCACTGGCTCGACCGGCAGTCGGACCGCTGCCGCAGGAACAGCCGTTGCGATTCGAGCAACTGGCTCCGCACGCCCGGCGGCAAGCTGCCGCGCAGCGCGAAATATTGCTGGGCGGCGCGGCGGTCGCGGTCGGCGAGTTGGGCGTCGCTGCACAGCATATTCTCGACGGCGGTCGAGGCCCGGGCGCAGTCGAACGATGGCCGCGCTTCACCGGTCGCGACCGGAGCCGTCACGCCGCCCGAATCAATGATCGTAGCCGGCGCTTCGGATGCTCCGGCGGGTGCGGGATCTGCAGCGACGGCCGGCGTCGGCGCCGGAGAACCGTTGCCTTGGGGCGCGCTGGCCGCGATCGGCTTGGCTTCGGCCGCAC
>DASRAY010000044.1:0-12120 GCA_035637935.1 Sphingomicrobium sp. | reverse complement strand
TCGACCGGAAAATTCTACCGGCTCAATCCGATCAAGAATGCCGGAGGCCGTTGTCTCGACGTCCACGCGCCCGACCAGTTCAAGAACGGTGCCAGAGTCCAGATTTGGTCCTGCAACAACTCGATGCAGCAGGACTGGACGATCGAGGAAATTCCATAAGGCGCTCGGCTCCTCGCCACGCCCGCGGAAGGGCAGCTTCATCGCGCTACGGGATAGACAAATCGCGCCGCCTGGATCGCCGAGGCCATGGCGGAGGCTGACGCCTGACGTCCGCGTTCGACCCATTGCGCGCATTAGGATTGAATCCAATCCGGCTTAGGCGACTCGCTGTTCCAGCCCCAGTCAGAGAGCATTTCACGCTCGACGTCGAAGTCCGCTGGTCCGCTACCTTCGACACATGAAAAGCCGTATCCGGCCGCATCAAGGGTCTTTCGGTGCGCCCACAGCGAATCCATGTCGCTATCGACGATCATGCCACGTGGAGCGCCAAACTGCGGCAGCAATGCTGTAAAATGTACTCGGAGACTCCCCACCTCGAGTTCGAACGGCGCGACGACCTCGACGCCCAATCGCCTGCCGAGGTCCAACCAGTATTCAGCTTCCGATTCCATTGGTTTCGACTAGCTACGCTAATGGCAGCTTTCCACCCATTGCGGACATTGGAGTGGATCGAACGTCCTCACCCTGACCAACCTACGTGAAGGCCAAACAGTTGGGATTCTGCACATTACAAACCGGCGCACGACAGCCTGTCTCCGCCCGCTATCCTTTTTGGGCCAGACCCCCAAGGAGCCCGACAATCGCTCCGAAGCCTATCTTCGCCATGTCGAAAAGTGACGTCACCATCCTTTCAGTCATAGGGTGCGGTTCTTTTCCGACCAACGCAGTGGTTCCCACGCAAATCACCAGAAACAGTATCGTACCGCCAGTCGCGGTCCAGAACACCAACTTGAAGGGGGACTTGACGGGAGGGAGGGCAGCGACGGCGGGGACCGCTACACGGCTTTGATCCGCGACAACATCGTGAAACTCGGGGTCTTTGTCACACACGTACCTCCCAAGGCGCTCTGACCAAATCGAGTCGCGGCCTGGAGTTCGCATGCACTCCGCAGCAATGGTCGCCATCCTCTTCATGAGACCCACGTTTCCCTCCTATGCAATAGCCGAGGTTACCTCTAACCGGAGCCCGGACTCGCGCATCAGAAACGGCTCGACGTGAGCCGAGCTTGCCGCAAACCTCGGTTAAGTCATTGCGGCAATGGGCGCAATTAACGACAGACAAAGTACGTAGCCCACGTGCCAACTGGAGGGAGCACAAGCGCGCCTCTCCAAGGTCCGCTTTCCACCCAAGGCCGACACAGGCCGGCCCGACCCTTAGGAATTGAAGGGGGCCGGCGGGCGTATCTTTCCACTCGATATCCGCCTATGAGGGCGAAGCTACCAGCCGGTATCGACGGTCTTCCGCGTTTCCGCGCGCTTTCCTTCCTTAACGCCAGCTAGCCACGAGCCGCCCATCCCCGGGCGCTTCGGCGAACCCGCATGATAGGCTTATGGCAAAAGAAGAACTGCTCACGATCGAAGGCGTCGTCGACGAGATCCTGCCCGACGGCCGGTTCGGGGTGCTGCTCGACAACCAATATCGGATCATCGCCTACACCGCCGGCAAGATGCGCCGCTACCGCATCCGCTCGATCGTCGGCGACCGGGTCCACGTCGAAATGACGCCCTACGACCTGTCCAAGGGCCGGATCGTCTATCGCGAGAAGATCGCCGGGCAGTCGTCCGGGCCCCGACGGCGAAGCTTTCGCCGGTGAGTGCGACGGCAAGACGGCGCGTGGCGGCGGAGCCGATCGGCACGATGCCGACCTTCGCCAGGAAGTCCGCCTTCTGGCGCGAGGTGAAGGCGGCGGCCAACGACCATCTGGTCGCCGAAGCGGGCCGCGGCCGGCCGTCGGTCGGCGACCCGCGGCTCAGGCGCAAGACGGCGGTGATCCTGCTCTGGTTCGGCCTCTCCTACGGCGCCTTGCTCGCCGCCCCGACGCTGTGGCTGGCGCTGCTGGCGACGATCTCGCTCGCGTTCGCGGCGGCGGCGATCGGCTTCGGCGTGTTCCACGACGCCAATCACGGCACGCTGTTCCGGCGCCCGGCGGCCAACCTCGCGGCGGCGCGACTGTGCTCGGTGCTGCTCGGCCCGTCGCGGCACTTCTGGGTCTACAAGCACCAGGGCCTCCACCACCGCCAGCCGAACGTCCTCGGCTGGGACGACGATCTCGAGACGCGCGGAACGATGCGCTTTTCGCCACTCAGCGCCTGGCATCCCCGCTTCCGCCACCAGCAGGTGAAGGCGGTGCTCTATTACGGGCTGAACACGCTCGAGTGGCTGTTCTGGAAGGACTTTCGCTGCCTGGCGAACGGTCGCCTGAATGAGTGGCACACGCTGAACCTGGGGCGCTCTGAGCGAGCGGAACTGCTGCTAAGCAAGGGCCTGTACGTCCTGCTGTTCGTCCTGCCGCCGTTCCTCGTCCTGCCCCTGGGGTGGGCGATCGCCGCTTTCTTCCTGTTTCATTTCCTGTTGAGCTGGCTGCTGGCGATCGTGTTCCAGGTCGCGCATCTCACGCCCGGAATGGAGTTCGGCGGCGTTCGCGCCGGCGACGACTGGGCGACTCATCAGCTCCGCACGACGGCCGACTTCGGCACGGCCTCGCGCCTGACGACCTGGTTCACGGGCGGCCTCAACCACCAGATCGAACATCATCTGTTCCCGAATGTGGCGCACTCGCATTATCGCGGGCTGCGGCCGATCGTCCGCGCCGCCGCCGAGCGCCAGGGCCTCGAGTGCCACGAGCTGGGCGGGATTTTCTCGGCCATCAGGCAGCACTTCGTCCTGTTGAAGGCGCTCGGCCGGCAGAGTTGTGGCTAGGGCAGGAAAACCGATGCCGGCCCGCGATGCTCGTAGACCGGCACGTCGGCCTCGATGACGATCGGGCCGGACTGCGCCGCTTCGGCTTCGGCCGCGGCGCGGGCATAGGGGCAGCCGGAGGGCTCGTCGCTCCGCGCCGCATCGGCGCTCGGCTCGGCGCCGAGCGGTGCGACCCAGCACATAGCTCCAAGGACCAGCAAGGTGCGCAGCTGACGCATCATGGTCATGCTCCTCCGAATTTACGCTAGGCCTGTTGAAAGCGGCGAGGGGAGTCGGGATCGACGAACGCGCCGTTGCGCTCGGCAAGCCGGCGCGGCGGCGTTCGCCTTCCGCGTGGCCGGCACCTAACGCGCCCGCAGCTTGTTCGAGTGTACCGGCTCGGCTGGCACCTCGGCAGCGTCGAGTCGGGCCGCCTCGGCGGGATCGACACCGGCTTGCTCGAGCGCGATGCGGAGAGCTTGGCTCGGATCGGCGACGATGTCCGGCGCAATGCCGGCGCCTTCCCAATCCTGGCCGCTCTTGATGTCGTAGGTGCGCCCGACCGGCATCCACACTCCGAAATGGTCGGTGAGCGGCTGGCCGCCGCCGAAGTGATTGGCGCCGGCGGTCGCTTCGCCGATCAGCGTCGCTCGTCCAGTGGACTTCAAGGCGAGCGCGAAATGCTCGGCCGCCGACGCGGTGCGGTTCGATATGAGCAGGTACACCTTGGCCGTGCGCAGCGGCGTTGCTTCGCCGGGCAGTGCACGGTGGGTGCCGACCATCTTGTCGCCCTCCGCCTCGAAAACCAGGGTTGGCCGGGACTGAAGCGGCGAATCGCCCCGGTCGAACAGGTCCTTGGCAACCGCCATCTTCACGAGCGGCCGATTATCGGAGAACAGGTAGGAGAAGATCGCGTCCTGCTCGGCCAGTCCGCCGCCGTGATGGTTGCGAAGGTCGAAGATCAGGGTCTTGGCGTCGCGGTTCTCGGCGAGCCATTTGCGGACTGCGGCGAGCTCGTCATCGGTACCCATGAAAGCCGTAAAGCGAATGTAGCCGATCCCCGGCGCGATCGTCTTCGCGGCCTGGACGAGCGGGCCGAAGCCGGCCGGAGGTCCGCGCCGCTCGCGCGCCTCGGTCGAGCCCGCCTGCCGCGCAGGCGGAGCAAGCATGACGTGGAGATGGCCGTCCTTGTGCACCGCCAGCAGGTCGTCGGTCATCAGCTTGGCGAGCTCGCCCCGGGTGCCGCGATCGTAACGGCCGTCGGCCGCATTCCTGCGCAGCATCGCTGCATAATCCTCGGCCTTGTCCTTGAACACGAACATGCTCACCAGCTTGTCGGCAAGCGCGGCCGCGACGGCGCGCCCTTCCCCCTGCTCCAGCGGTTCGTTCGCCCCAGGCGGGACGGCCACTGCGGGCTTCGGCCCGGCTTTCGTCGCCGTTTCGCCTTGAGCCGGTGTGACCGTCGGTCCGCCAAAGGCATGCGCGGGTACCCACGCCGCCGATAGGATCAATGCGCAAGCCAGTGTGCGAGTCATCGAAATTCTCCCGTTGAGTCCGGCGCTTTGACGTCGATCAGGAGCGATCTGGCTTTCACCCGGATGAATGAACAGCCGTGTGGCGGCAAGTTCGCGCGCGCCGCGCAAAATAGATGCTACACTTGCCAAAATTTGGCACAGTTGGCGGGATGCTCGACCGGTTCGATCTCCAGCTTCTCAAGCTGGTTCAGCGCGATGACTCCCGCACCGCCGACCAGCTCGCGGGTGAGGTCGCCCTGTCGCCGTCGGCGATCGCCAGGCGGCTTCGGCGCCTGCGCGCGACGGGGGTCATCGCCCGCACCATCGCGCTCCTGTCCCCAGAGCTGACCAGCCGCCGGCTCCGCGCCATCGTGCATGTCCAGCTCTCAGAGCACGCCGATCAGGATGGGAAGCGCGCGCTGCTCGACCGGGTTCGCCGGGTTCCGCAGGTCCAGTTCTGCTTCGAGCTCGCCGGGGTCTATGACCTCCTGCTGCTCTTCGACTGCGCGCACATGGAAGAGTTCACCGAGACCGCCGAAGGGGTGCTCGTCGCGGACCCCACCGTTCGCCGCTACGAGACGAGCTTCGTCAGGCGCGACGTCAAGTTCGAACCGTACGTCGGGCTCGGCGAAGCGGAGTAAACCGGCTCTCAGCCGGCCTTCTTCGCCGCGATCCAGCGATCGATCTTCTGCTCGAGGATGGTCATCGGCAGCGCGCCCGAGTCGAGCACCTGCGCATGGAACTCGCGGATGTCGAACTTCGGCCCGAGCGCGGTTTGCGCCTTCTTGCGCAGTCGCTGGATGGTCAGCGCGCCGATCTTGTAGGCGGTCGCCTGGGAGGGAATCGCGATGTAGCGCTCGACCTCCGCGGTCGCGTCGGTCTTCGAGATGCCGGAGTGCGCGAGCATGTAGGCAATCGACTGGTCGCGGGTCCAACCCTTGGCGTGGATGCCGGTGTCGACGACCAGGCGCATCGCGCGGAGCATCTCGTCGTTGAGCGTCCCGAAGCGCTGGTAGGGATCCTTGTAGAAGCCCATGTCGTAGCCCAGCGTCTCGGCATAGAGCGCCCAGCCCTCGGCATAAGCGGTGTTGCCGCCGAAGCGCATGAACGACGGCAGCGCGCTGTTCTCCTGGGCCAGGCTGATCTGGAAATGGTGCCCTGGCTCGCCCTCGTGCAGGAACAGGGTGGTCTGTTCCCACGTGCTGCGCGACGGCAGGTCATAGGCATTGAAGAAGAAGGTGCCCGGCCGGGTGGCGTCGGGCGTCCCGGGGATGTAGCTGCCGCCCGCCTCGAACTTCTCGCGGAACGGCTCGTACGGCTGGATCTTGAGCGGCGTCCTGGGCACCAGCGAGAAGAAGCGCGGGACCTGCGCATCGACCTTCTTCTGCAGCTTGTAATAATCCTGCGTCAGCTCCTCGCGGCTCTTCGGCTGGAACTTGGGGCTGGTCCGCATATATTCGAAGAACTGCGGCAGCGTGCCCTTGAAGGCGACCTCGCGGCGCACCTTGTCGAACTCCCGGGTGATCCGCGCGACCTCGCTCAAGCCCAGATTGTGGATCTGGTCGGGCGTCATGTCCGTCGTCGTCGTCGACTGGATCAGATAGGCGTAGAGCTTGTCTCCGCCCTTCATATATTTGAGCCCGACGCCGTCGCGCGCGTGGGTCAGATAATCGTTCTGGAAGAAGTCGCGCAGGCGGGTCAGCGCCGGATAGATTTCATCGGTGACCGCGGCCCGATATTCGCTCGTCAGCCGCGCCTTGTCGGCATCGCTGATCCCCGCCGGGAACTCCTTGACCGGTCCGAAGTAGGGCGAATCCTCGGGCTTCATCTTGAGCTGGTTGTCGAGCTGCTCGATCATGTTGCGGACGGTGAGCTTGGTGTCGACGACCCCGCTCTGCTCGCCTTCCCTGAAGCGGCCGATGGCGCGGTCGAGGAAGGTCACGAAGTCCTTGTGGCGCTTCAGGTTGTTCTCATAATCGGCGAGCGTCTTGAACGGCGCCGCGCCCTTGCCGCTGGCGAAGGTCGGGTAGAAAGTGTGGATGCCGAAGAAGTGGTTGATCGGCCGGACCTTGGTCAGGTCGAGCAGCTCGGGCTCGTAGCCCTTGAGCGTGTCCTTGGTGTTGAACTCAAACACGTCATAGGCGAGCTGGTCGGTCTCGTTGAGCTGGTCCCGCGGGATCGCGTGGAGCGCGGCGAGGTCCTGCTCCGCCGCGGCTTTCTCCCTGGCGTAATACTCCTCGGTAATGAAGTCGCCGAGCCGGTCGGCATAGCGCATGTCGCCGCGGAACAGCGCGTTGATCGGGTTGCGCTTGAGGTTCGCTTCGTCGCTGTCCCGGAACAGCTGGAACAACCGGTCGTGCGCGCTTTGCTGCGCGGTTGCCGCGGCGGGCGCGGGATTCTGGGCGGCGGCGGGCATGGCGAAGGCGAGCAGGGACGCGGACAGGATCAGGCGGGCAGCAGCGGTCATTTCGGAAAATCCCCCGGGAGCGAGTTTGCAGGTGTATTAGCGCACTAACGCACAAGGGGCGCTGCCGCAAGACGGCAACGCCCCTTCGACGAACGGCTGGAACGGCTCTACCAGAAGAAGTTGTAGATCACGTCCACGACCCGGCCGTCCCACGTGTCGACCAGGATGGCGTCATCGTAATAGCGGATCCAGCGATAGCCCGGCGGCGCATAGGGCAGCCGGTACTGCCACGGGTCGCTGAGCCAGTAGCGGCTGCCGAAATAGCTCGGCCACAGCCGCCAGCCGATCTCATACGGCCGGTAGCCCCAGCCGAACGGGTCGTAATAGAAGCCGAGGTGGAACAGCGACCGGTGGCGCCGGCGGTGATCCCTCCAGTCGTACCTCTTGTCGTGGCGCCAGTGAGTGGTGCTCCAGCTCGCCCAGTTCGTGCGGCGCGTCTCGATGCGTTTGGGCGGCTGGGTGCCCTCGTGGGGCGTGTTGCTGACGATCGGCACGCGATTGCGGAACACGGCGGGGACCGCTCGGCGCTGCTCGCGCAAATCGGTTACGGTGTGGTCCTGGGGCGCTTCGACGATCTTCGGGCCGTGATTGGGCGTCGAATCCCCGGAGCGCACGTTGCCGATGGTGCCGCGCAGCGTGTCATGGCGGGTCGGCTGGTCGGCCGACTGATCGCCGCTGCTGATGCGGCTGACGAAGCCATGGTGGAAGCGCGGCTCGCTTGCCTGGCCGCCGTTGCCGTTGTTCGATTCGACCTGGGTCACGGGCTGCCGGTCGGAGCCGCCGGACCGGCCGCGGAACTCGAAGTTCGAGCGGTGTTCGCCCGAATTGCCGCCGCCGCTCGAGATGGCATGGGTGGGTTCGACATGGGTGGCCTCGACATGGGGCTGCGACTGGCTGCCGCCGTCGTTGCCGCCGCGATTGCCGCGGTCGGCATGGACGTTCGCCCGGCCGCCGCGATCCTCGGACGCGGATTGGGTGCCGGATTCGCGATGGCGGCCCTGATGGTCGCCGGGATCGCCGGCCGCGAGCGCGGGCCCTGCGGTCCCGGCGAGGAGGATGAGGGCAAGGAGCTTACGCATGGGTCGAGTCCCGTAATTACGTTGTTACGTCGCTTGGTGCTCCTCACCCGATGAAGTGTTCATGAATGACTGTTTCGGCTGCGGTACAGATTTCGCGGCGGCGGCGGCGCGTGCGATCGCGGCGCGGATCCGCGGATAGGCGCCGCAGCGGCAGATGTTGGGCAGGGCGGCGATGTCGCCCGGGCCCGGGTTCGGGTTGGCCTGGAGCAGCGCCGCAATGGCGAGGATGAAGCCGGGCTCGCAATAGCCGCACATCGTCACCTGCTCGGCGAGCCACGCCTGCTGGACCGGGTGCGAGCGGCCGGCCGAGAGGCCCTCGATGGTGGTCACCGCAGCGCCTTCGAGGTCCTTGATCGCAACCGCGCAGCTCAGCACCGCGCGCCCGTCGACGAGCACCGTGCAGGCACCGCAGTCGCGGCTGTCGCAGCCATATTTGGTGCCGGTCAGGTTGGACGCGTCGCGCAGCGCCCACAGCAAGGGCGTCTCGGGGTCGAGCTTGTAATGCACCCCCTCGCCGTTGACCGTCATCCGCGTCATGCCGCGGACGCTAGCGCGTGAGATGCCGCAGTGCCAAGATGCGCCCCGTGGGACGGGTCAGCACCAGCCTTGGCTATGCGATCGGCTATGACGAGGCCGGGGCCGGCGATCACCCGCCGCTCGTCTTCCTCCACGGGGTCGGCTCGGACAAGTCGGTGTGGCATCCACAGCTCGTCCAGTTCGCGGCCGAGCGGCGGACGATCGCGTTCGATTACCCGGGCTACGGCGACAGCGATCCGGCGCCCGCCGGGACCAGCCGCGAGACCTATGCGGCGGCGATCCTCTCGGCGATGCGCGAGCTTGGCGTGGGCCAGGCCCACGTCTGCGGCCTGTCGCTCGGTGGAGTCGTCGCCATCGCCATGCACGCCGCGGCGCCCGAGGCCTGCGCCTCGCTGACCCTTGCCGACACCTTCGCCCAGCATCCCGACGGCCAGGCGATCCGTCAGCGCTCGCTCGCCGCGCTCGAGCACGGCACGCTGCGCGAGCTCGCCGAGGCGCGGGTCGACGTGCTCCTCGCCCAGCCGGCCGACCCCGCGGTCCGCGCCGAGGTGGTCGAGACGATGGGCCGGATCGACCCCGCCGCCTACCGCATCGGGGCCGAGGCGGTGTGGCTCGCCGACCAGAGCGAGCGGGCCCACGAGATCCGGGTACCGACCCTGGTCCTGTGCGGGGCGCAGGATCACGTCACGCCGCCGGCGCTGTCGCATGCACTCCAGCAGCTCATTCCCGGCGCGCGCTACGAGCAGATCGAGCGCGCCGGCCATCTTGGCAACCTCGAGCAGCCCGCCGCCTTCAACACCTTCCTCGGCGCCTTCATCCGCGGCGTCGATTCGCGGAGCTAGCTCACGTCAGTTCGCGATACGTCCGTACGACCTCGTCCAGCACTTCGCTCCACTGGTACAGCCGGGCAGTGGCGACGGCATTGCGCCCGATGCGCCGGCGAGTCGCGGGGTGGTTGGTCAGCCTGACGATCGCGTCCGCCAACGCGCGTGGGTCGGCGTCGACCAGATAGCCGTCCTTGCGGTCGGTGATGATCGCCGACGCGCTGCCGGCGTTTGCGCTCACCACGCAGAGGCCGGCCGCCATCGCTTCCAGATTCACGTTGCCGAAGGCCTCGGTCAGGCTGGGGTTGAGCAGGATGTCGGAGCTGGCGACCGCGCGCCCCAGCTCATCGCCGTCGAGGTGGCCGAGAAACACGGCCTCGCCGAGCTGCCCCGCGAGCTCCGCCCGCGCCGGCCCCTCGCCGACGACCAGCGGCCGGACGGCGAGCCCCCGTTGCCGCAGCTCCCTGACCGTCTCCGCGAAACAGGCCGTGCCTTTTTCCCGGACGATGCGGCCGAAGAACAGCAGGACGACGTCGTCGTCCGAATAGCCCAAAGCGCGTCGCCACGCCGGGTCGCGGCGCGCGGGATTGAACACAGCGTGCTCGACGCCCCGGCTCCAGATGCCGATCCGGTCGGCCGGGACCCCCATGGCGATGAGCTGCTGCCCGCTCGGGTCATTGGGCGCCAGCACGCGATCGCTCGTGCAATAGAACTGCCGTTGCCGGTTCACCGCCCAGCCGTGGAGCCGGCGAAGCCCGTAATATTCCACGTAGGTTTCGAACCGCGTGTGCATGCTCGCGACGATCGGGACGCCCATCTCACGGGCGAGCCGCTGGGCGGCCGTGCCGAGCCAGTCCGGGGCCGAGACGTGGACCAGATTGGGCGCGAAGGCGCGCACATCCCGGGCGATCGCGCGCGGCAGCCCGAGCGCGACTCGAAACTCGCTCCGGCCGGGAATCGCGAGCGACGGCACCGAGACGAGCTCGCCCGCGGGCTGAAAGGCCGGGTGCCGGCTCGTCGGCGAATAGACGCGCACCGCGGCCCCGCGCTCGAGCAAATGCGCGACCAGCCGGTTCAGCGCCTTGTTCGCGCCGTCCCGGGTGTAATTGTAATTCCCCGAGAAGAGCGCGACGCGGAGGCCGTCGGCGGCTTCGGGCTCCTCCCGCAGGAACGGATTGGGCCGGGCATTTTGCAGCACATCGGGCGCTTACCGGCGACGGAACGAACGCGCGCTGACACCGCCATTACATTGCGGCAATGTCGGCTGGCCGGCCGCCCCCGACATTCCACTGTCCTCCGCCCGCAATGCTGTGGCATGCAGCGCCGATGATGAAGATCGCCTGCATCGGCGGCGGACCGGCCGGGCTCTATTTCGCCATCTCGATGAAGCTCAAGGACCCGGCGCACGAGATTGAAATCTTCGAGCGCAACGCGCCGGGCGTGACCTTCGGGTGGGGCGTGGTCTTCTCGGATCTGACGGTCGACAATATCACCCGCAACGATCCCGCCTCGGCCAAGACGATCACCGACGAATTCGCGCATTGGGACGATATCGACGTCCACATCCGGGGCGAAACGGTGACCTCAGGCGGGCACGGCTTCATCGGGATCAGCCGCAAGCGGCTGCTGGCGATTTTGCAGGACCGCGCGCGCGAGCTCGGCGTGACGCTGCACTTCAACGCCGAATGCGACCCCGCCGACCCGAAGTGGCGCGATTACGATCTGGTCATCGCCTCGGACGGCGCCAACTCGCGCTTCCGCGACGCCAACCCGGCCGCGTTCGGGGTCGACGTCGACGTGCGGCGGAACAGGTTCGTGTGGCTCGGCACGTCGAAGGTGTTCGACGCCTTCACCTTCGCCTTCGAGGAGACCGAGCACGGCTGGATCTGGGCGCACGCCTATCGCTTCGCGCCCGACTGCTCGACCTTCATCGTCGAATGTTCGGAGGAAACGTGGCGGAGCTTCGGCTTCGACCGGATGAGCCAGGACGAGAGCATCGCCGCGTGCGAGCAGCTGTTCGCCAACTATCTCGACGGCCATCGGCTGCAGTCGAACGCCTCGCACCTCATAGGCTCGGCTGCCTGGCTCAACTTCCGCCGCATCAAGTGCGAGCGCTGGGCGAGCGGCAACGTCATCCTGCTCGGTGACGCCGCGCACACCGCGCATTTCTCGATCGGCTCGGGGACCAAGCTCGCGCTCGAGGATGCGATCAAGCTGGCGGAGGTGTTGAACCGCGACGGCCTGTCGCTGGAAGCCGCGCTCGACGAATATCAGGCCGAGCGCAACCTCGAGGTGCTGAAGCTCCAGAACAGCGCGCGCAACTCGACCGAATGGTTCGAGACCTTGGGCCGCTACCTCCGCTTCGAGCCGCTGCAATTCGCTTACTCGTTGCTGACGCGCAGCCAGCGCATCAGCCACGAGAATTTGCGCCTCCGCGACCGCGAATGGCTCGAGGGGGTCGAGCGCTGGTTCTGGAAGCGCGCGACCGACGGCCGATCGAACACCACCGCGCCGCCGATGTTCGCGCCGTTGAAGCTGCGCGAGATGACGGTCGAGAACCGCATCACCGTCTCGCCGATGGCGATGTATTCGGCGGTCGACGGAGTGCCCAACGACTTTCACCTGGTCCACTTGGGCGAGCGCGCGCTGGGCGGTGCGGGCCTCGTCTTCACCGAGATGACGTGCGTCTCGCCCGAAGGCCGGATCTCACCCGGCTGCGCCGGCCTGTACACCACTGAACACGAAGCGGCATGGACGCGCATCGTCGCGTTCGTGCATGCGGAGACCGACGCCAAGATCG
>DASRAY010000043.1:0-23666 GCA_035637935.1 Sphingomicrobium sp. | reverse complement strand
CGTGACCGCGGCCAGCGTCGCGTCTTTAATGGCGCTGCCATCATGCTCGACCAGCAGCAAGACGCTCATTGCACCACTCCCAATGCCTTCAGTTTCCCGACCAGCTCGTCGACCGACCCGACCTTTTCGCCGGCCTGGCGCTTGGCCGGCTCGACCACCTTCAGCGTCTCGATCCGGCGCTTGATGTCGACTCCGAGCTCGTCCGGAGTCCGGGTCGCCAGTGGCTTCGACTTGGCCTTCATGATGTTGGGCAGCGACGCATAGCGCGGCTCGTTGAGGCGGAGGTCGGTGGTGACCACCGCCGGCAGGCTCAGCCGGTCGGTCTCGAGCCCGCCGTCGACCTCGCGAGTCACGGTCGCCTTGCCGTCGCCGATCTCGACCTTGGACGCGAACGTCCCCTGCGGCCAGCCGAGCAGCGCCGCGAGCATCTGCCCCGTCGCATTATTGTCGTCGTCGATCGCCTGCTTGCCAAGGATGATGAGCTGCGGGCCCTCCTCGCCGGCAATCTTTGCCAGGATCTTGGCGACGGCGAGCGGCTCGACCTCCGCGCCAACATCGTCTGGGGTCTGCACCAGGATCGCGCGGTCGGCGCCCATCGCCAGCGCCGTGCGCAGCGTCTCCTGCGCCTTGGCCGGGCCGATCGACACCGCGACGATCTCGGTCGCGGTGCCCTTCTCCTTCAACCGGATCGCTTCCTCGACCGCGATCTCGTCGAACGGGTTCATGCTCATCTTGACGTTGGCGAGGTCGACTCCGGACCCGTCCATCTTGACCCGCGGCTTGACGTTGAAATCGATCACCCGCTTGACGGCGACAAGTAGCTTCATGCTGACTTCCCTTGGCTGGCGAAACTGGCGAGCAGAGGCTGGAACTGCTGCATCGGCGGGAATTGGGCGAAGCTGTGCGCAGCGCCGGTCAGGGCGTAGGGCAAGGCTTCGCTCGTATAGACCTCGATGAACGGCGGCTCGCGCGGCGGATCATCCAGCATGGTCGTGCGCACGTTGACCAGCGGGCCGAGCTGCTCAGCGCGCGTGTAGACCCAGCTCAAGCAGCTCGGACAATGGTGATGGCGAATCTCGCCGCGCAGTCCGCCGAGGACCGGCTCGCCGCTCAGCAGCTCGAACCGCTCTTCCGGCCAGGTGCTGGTCAGCGAGTAGGCGCCGCCGCTCATCCGCTGGCATCCGGTGCAATGGCACGCCACGGTCAGGACCGGCGCACCGGTGACCCGGAAGCGCACGGCGCCGCAGCGGCAGCCCCCTTGCCGCACGGCGTCGCTCATGCCGCGACCGGGCTCTTGACCGCAGCGACGATCTTCTTCGCGGCGTCGCCGAGGTCGTTGGCGGGGACGATCGCCAAGCCGCTCTGGGCGAGGATGTCCTTGCCCTGCTGGACGTTGGTGCCCTCGAGCCGGACGACCAGCGGGACTTTGAGGTCGACTTCCCGCGCCGCCTCGACGATTCCCTCGGCGATGATGTCGCAGCGCATGATCCCGCCGAAAATGTTGACCAGGATCCCTTCGACCGCCGGGTCGGAGAGGATGATCTTGAACGCCGCCGTGACCTTCTCCTTCGACGCCCCGCCGCCGACGTCGAGGAAGTTGGCCGGGAAGGCGCCGTTCAACTTGATGATGTCCATCGTCGCCATGGCCAGGCCCGCGCCATTGACCATGCAGCCGATGTTGCCGTCGAGCTTGATGTAGGCGAGGTCGTATTTCGACGCCTCGATCTCCATCGGTTCCTCTTCGCTAAGATCGCGCAGCTGCTGGAGGTCGGGGTGGCGGAACTCGGCATTGTTGTCGAAACCGACCTTGGCGTCGAGGACGAGCAGCTCGCCCTTATCGGTCACCGCCAGCGGGTTGATCTCGATCTGCGAGGCGTCGGTGCCGAGGAAGGCGTCGTAGAGCTTGGCGACGACCTTGTTCGCCTGCTTGGCGAGGTCGCCGGTGAGCCCCAGCGCAGCCGCCACCGCCCGCCCGTGGTGGGGCATCAACCCGGTCGCCGGGTCGACGGTCAGCGTGGTGATCTTCTCGGGCGTGTCGTGCGCGACCTTCTCGATCTCCATCCCGCCCTCGGTCGAGGCGACCAGCGCGATTCGGCCGGTCTCGCGGTCGACCAGCAGCGCGAGGTAGAATTCCCTGGCGATGTCCACGCCATCGGTCACGTAGAGCCGCTGGACCTGCTTGCCGTGCGGGCCGGTCTGGACGGTGACCAGGGTCTTGCCGAGCATCTCGGCGGCATGCTCACGAACCTCGTCGATCGAGCGCGCCAGCCGCACCCCGCCCTTGGCGTCGGGGCCGAGCTCGGCGAACTTGCCCTTGCCGCGTCCGCCGGCATGGATCTGCGCCTTCACCACCCACAGCGGTCCGGGCAGCTTTTCAGCGGCCGCCACGGCCTCTTCGACGCTCAGCGCCGGATAGCCGGCGGGCACCGGGACGCCGTACTTCGCAAGCAGCTCTTTGGCCTGATATTCGTGGATGTTCATGGCCGCGGCCCTTAATCAGAACCTTGGCGCGATGCAAAGCGACGACAAGCCGATCCGCAAGATCATCCATGTCGACATGGACGCCTTTTACGCGTCGGTCGAGCAGCGCGACGACCCTGCGCTGCGCGGCAAGCCGGTCGCCGTCGGCGGACAGCATCGCGGCGTGGTCACGGCGGCGAGCTACGAGGCGCGTAAGTTCGGAGTCCGCTCGGCCATGCCGTCGGTCACCGCCCGGCGCCGCTGCCCCGAGCTGCTGTTCGTCAAGCCGCGGTTCGAAGTCTATCGCGCCGTGTCCCAGCAGATCCGCGCGATCTTCTTCGACTATACCGACCTGGTCGAACCGCTCAGTCTCGACGAGGCCTATCTCGACGTGACCGGGGACCGGCTCGGGCTCGGCAGCGCGCGGGCGATCGCCGAGGACGTCCGCCGCCGGATCCGCGCCGAGACCGGCCTCACCGCCTCGGCCGGAGTCAGCTATTGCAAGTTCATCGCCAAGCTCGCCTCCGATCACCGCAAGCCCGACGGCCTCACCGTGATCACGCCCGAGCGCGGCGCCGAGTTCGTCGCCTCGCTTCCCGTGGCCCGGTTCCACGGCGTCGGCCCGGTCACCGCGCGCAAGATGGAGAGCCTCGGCATCCACACCGGCGCGGACCTTCGCGAATGGTCGCTGACGGCGCTGCAAACACGCTTCGGCAGCTCGGCCGAATGGTACTGGCGGATCTGCCGCGGGATCGATGAGCGCGAGGTCCGGGCCGACCGGCCGTACAAATCGGTCTCGGCCGAGCGCACCTTCGCCGAGGATCTAAGCGACCCGGACCGCCTCGCCGCCGAGCTCGAGCGGATCGCCGGCTATGCCTGGGACCGGGTCGAGCGGGCCGAGGTCGCCGGCCGCACGGTCACGCTCAAGGTCAAGTTCGGCGATTTCACCCTGATCACGCGCTCGAAGAGCTTCCCAGGCCCGGTCCCCGACCTGGCGGCGTTCCGGACCGCGGGCCAGGCGCTGCTCGCCGCCCTGCACCCCTTGCCGAAGGGCGTTCGGCTGCTCGGTCTCGGGCTCCACAATCTCGGCGAGGAGGCCGGTGCCGCCCCGCGCCAACTCGGACTCGCAATCTGAGAGGCGTTGTGATATAAAAGTGTCACACGGGGCCGCGGGCGATTCAGCTGCGGCCTTAAATACATAGGGAAGCCAAGAAATAGGCTGGGAGCCACGACCAACGGTCGTCTTGGGGGATGGCGCGAATGCGTCGGCTCTGCTGCCGCAACTGGAAAGGTGTGTAATGGCTACAAAGGCGCTTAGCTTCGACGTCGGTGATTATGTTGTGTACCCCAAGCATGGCGTGGGCCGTGTCGTCGAGCTGCAAAGCACCGAAATCGCCGGAACCCGTCTCGACCTCTACGTACTGCGGTTCGAGAAGGAGAAGATGACCCTGCGCGTGCCGGTCAACAAGGCCGACTCGGTGGGCATGCGCAAGCTGTCGTCGGACAAGACGATGAAGGATGCGCTCGAGACCCTGAAGGGCAAGCCGAAGGTCAAGCGCACCATGTGGTCGCGCCGCGCCCAGGAGTATGAGGCGAAGATCAACTCGGGCGACCTGACCTCGATCGCGGAGGTGGTCCGCGACCTGTTCCGCCCCGACGACGCGCCGGAGCAAAGCTATTCCGAGCGGCAGATTTTCGAGGCCGCCTCGTCGCGCCTGGCGCGCGAGCTCGGCGCGATGGAGCAGACCGACGAGAAGGGTGCGCTGGTGAAGATCCTCGAGATCCTCAACAAGGCCGCGGTCGTCCATCACAAGACAAAGGAACCCGCATAAGCTTCTCAAAGCTGCTGTGGCATCGAAGGGCGCCCCTCACCGGGCGCCCTTCTTTTTAGGCTTGCGCTGCAAATGTAGCTCTGTCATATAAAACTAACACACCTAGAGCAGGAGGAATCATGCGCAAGCTCGTCGCCGCGGCGGTCATCGCCGCTACCGCCGCAACCTCGGCCTGCAGCCGAAGCCGTGCCGAAGATGGCGGACCGACCGTCGCGCGCAACTATCAGGTCGGGAATTTCGAGCAGATCGAAGTCGCCGGGCCGTACAACGTCACGGTCCGCACCGGCGCCGGCCCGACCGTCTCCGCGCGTGGCGCGGAGAAACTGATCGAGCATCTGGTCGTCGAGGTGAGGGACGGCAAACTGCTGATCCATCCCGAGCGCCAGACAGGCTGGTTCCACACCGGCTGGAACTTCCGCGGCAAGGTCGACCTCGCGGTGACGGTGCCCCAGCTGCGCGGCGCCGACATTGCCGGCTCGGGCGACATCACCATCGACCAGGTCAAGGGCGACCGGTTCGACGGCTCGGTCGCGGGCTCGGGCGGGCTCCAGGTCGGCACGCTCGAGGTGCAGACGCTGAAGCTGGTGATTGCCGGCTCGGGCGACGTCAAGGCGACGGCCGGCAAGGCGCAGACGGTGAAGTACGACATCGCCGGCTCGGGCGGCATCGACGCCAAGGGCATCCAGGCCCAGACCGCCGACGTGTCGATCGCCGGCTCGGGCAGCGTCTCCGCGCAGGCGACCGGAACCGCCGACGTCAGCATCATGGGCTCGGGGGACGTCGAGCTGACCGGCGGCGCCAAGTGCACCGTCAGCAAGGCCGGCTCGGGCGACGTGCGCTGCTCGTGATTCGGCGCCGCTCTTAAAGCGGCTTTAACCATAAACGAGGAAGGTGGGCGCATGCGCACCTTCCTTCTTGCCGCCCTCGCCCTGCTCGCCGTCCCGGCGCAGGCCGCGACGCGCAACTTCGGGGTCGAGGGGTTCGATCGAATCCGCGTCGACGGGCCGTTCAGGGTCAAGCTCATGACCGGCGTCGCGCCGTTCGCCAGGGCGAGCGGGTCGGCCATGGCCCTCGAGCGGGTGGCGCTCGACCTCCAGGGCCGGACTCTGGTCGTCCACGTCAACCAGTCGTCATGGGGCGGCTACCCCGGCGCAGCGCCCGGGCCGGTCGAGATCGCGCTCGGCACGCATGAACTTTCGGGGGCCGCGGTCAACGGCTCGGGCAGCCTCGAGATCAACCGCATCGCGGGCCTGAAATTCGACCTGTCGGTCCAGGGGTCGGGCGACGCGAAGGTCGGCACCAGCGACGTCGATCAGCTGCGCATCACTCTGTTCGGGAACGCCAGCACGACCGTGTCCGGCCGCGCCGCGACCCTGACGGCATTCCAGCGGGGGATCACGTCGCTCAACGCCGGCGGCCTGACCATCAAGGACGCGACGATCGGCGCCGAGGGCGGCTCGACGACCAGCGCGGCCGTCACCAATTCGGCGAAGATCACGGCGTCCGGGTCGGCAACGGTGACGCTGACCGGCAACCCGGCCTGCACGGTCCGCGCGAACGGCTCAGCCAGCGTCAGCGGCTGCCATTAATTGACAGTCGCGCGGGCCTCCACGCCCGAGAGGAAGGCCCACAAGGCTCCGGCCAGCTCCTCGCCCGCGGCGACGGCTTCCGCTTTCTCACCTTCCGGCAGGCGGTCGAGCAGGGCCCGGCAGACTGCGCCGTGCTCGACGTCGGCCCGCTCATGGACCCGGAAGAAGCGCAGCGTCGGCTCGTCCGCGATCCCGTAGCGGTCGATCAGGCCGTCGATCTTGGCGTTGGCCACGCCCGGGAACTGGCTCTCATAAGCGTAGAGTGCACCGAGCCCGGCGGCGTAGGACTGGCGCGACAGCCTGCGGAAGGTGTCGATCAGGCCCTGCGTCTCGGGATTGAGCTGCTGCCCGCGAACCGCGCCGTCGTCTTCGCCGAGGCCGGCCGCGAACATCAGCCACAGCGTCGCATGGTCCTGCTTGCCCGCCTCGATCCCCTCTTCCTCGGCGAGGTTCTCGGCGAGCATGCGGCGGCCGTCGCGGTCGGGGCAGGCGCTGTGGACCGCGCTGACCGCGCGCGGGAAGGCCTCGACGTGATGGAAATATTGCCGGGCGTAGGCGCGCAGCGTGTCGAGCGGCAGGCGCCCTTCGGTCCACGCCTGGTAGAAGGGATGCTTCAGCATCGCCCGCTCCGCGACCTTGGAATCGATTAGCGACGAAGTAGTCATGCTGGCCTCCCGGTTGGTCTTCCGCGAACCGATAGCGTCGGCCATCCGACTATACCAGAGCCAGCGCGGCGAGCCGGCCGTAGAGCAGCGGCGGAAGCTCGCTCAACCCGGTTCCGTCGCCCTCGGCGGTCGGGGCGTCAGCCTCGTCGAGATAGCGCCAGCCCTGGTGAGCGCGGCGCGGAGTCGGCGCGACCGCCTTGAGATCGGCGGCGCAGACGATGTCGATCCGGCCGTCCTCGCGATCCTCGAAGCGGAGGATCTCGACGCAGGCGATCAGGCGGTGCTTGACGATCCAGTAGAGATTGCCGCCGACCAGTTCGCCGGCGCGCTTGGGCCGCAGGCGAGTCGCGATCCGCACCTCGCCGTCGACCGCCCGCCGCGCGACCCGGTCCCGGAGCGCGGCGAGATCGCGGCAGGCGAATGCGACCTTGGTCAAATGGAGCTTCGGCACGGTCCGGAATTGGCCGCGAAGCCGCAGCCATTCAAGCGCTTAGCGGCTCAGAAAGAGCGCCGCGAGCCCGAGAAAGCTGAAGAAGCCCATGACGTCGGTCATGGTCGTTACGAAGACCGCCGAAGATACGGCGGGGTCGATTCGCGCTTTGTCGAGGGTCAGCGGCACAAGCACTCCAACGAGGCCGGCGACCAGACTGTTGATCACCAGCGCAACGCCGAAGACTACCGACAGCCGGGGATCGTGAAGCACGGCGAGCGTGCCGAGCGTGCCGACGATGCCGAGGGCAAGACCGTTGGCGATGGCGATTCGAAATTCGCGGAACAGCATCCAGGCGGTGTTGGAGCTGGTCAGCTGGTTTGTCGCCAGCGCGCGCACGACGACGGCCAGCGTCTGGGTGCCGGCATTTCCGCCAAGGGCCGACACCATCGGCATCAACGCCGCGAGGATCGCGTATTTGCGGATTTCGCCCTGGAACAGGCCGACCACGGAGGCCGAGCAAATCGTCGCTCCGAGGTTGATGATCAGCCAGACGACGCGCGTCCGAACGGTCATCCGGATCGGCTCGTTGATGTCGCCTTCGCCGGCGCCGGAGAGCAGGGTGATGTCCTCGCCGGCCTCCTGCTGAATGATGTGGACGATGTCGTCGACGGTGATCATTCCGACCAGCCGGCCGGAATCGTCGGTCACCGCAGCGGAGACGAGCGCATATTTCTGGAACCGCAAGGCGACGTCTTCCTGGTCCATGTCGACCGGGATCAAGGTCTGCTCGCGCTGCATGATCTCACTGACCAGCGTCTTCCGCGGCATTCGCAGAATGAGCGACAACTTGCAGGTGCCGACGGGATGATGGTCGGGACTGACCACGAACACCTCCCAGAAATCGTCCGGCAGGTCCTTGGTCGAGCGCAGGTAATCGATGACCCGGCCGACATCCCAATGCTCCGGGACCGCACACAGGTCGCGCTGCATGAGCCGGCCCGCGGACTCTTCCGGAAAGCTGAGCGCCTCCTCGACCGCCGCGCGGTCGTCCGGCTCCATCCGCTCGAGCACCGCCTGCTGCTCGTCCGCGTCGAGATCCTCGATCAGTGCGACCGCGTCGTCGGTGTCGAGCTGCCCGGCGATGTCCGCGACCTGCTGCGGCTCCATCTCGTCGAGCAGGTCCTCGCGGACATAATCGTTCATTTCCGCGAGCACGTCGGGACTGATGATTCCGGCGAGGGCCTTGACCAGCCCTTCGCGCTCGTCGCTCCGGGCGAGCTCGATCAGGTCGGCGACGTCGGCCGGGTGGAGCGGCTGGACGAGCCGGCGCGCGGTCTCGTCGTCGCCCGCGTCGACCGCGTCGAGGACCTTGCTGACGAACTCCGGCCGCAGCCGATCCTCTTCGTCGATCACCGAATCGCGCGATTCAGGGGCAGCGGTGGCGATGATCTCGCTCTCGCTCATTGGAACCCCCGAAATCTTTGCTGGCCGACCGTGCCGCCCTCCTATGGGCGCCGCCGCTCTGGCGCAAGCAGGCGCGGCCACCTAAATCGCCGCCTTCGCACCCTTCATTCGGAGTTCACCTGTGGCCGACCGCCTGACCCTTTCGCTTTCCACCGGCGGCGACGTCGTCATCAAACTGCGGCCGGACCTCGCGCCGGCCCACGTCGAGCGCGTCACCGACCTCGCCCAGAGCGGCTTTTACGACGGCGTGGTGTTCCACCGCGTCATCCCCGGTTTCATGGCCCAGGGGGGCGACCCGACCGGGACCGGCTACCACGGGTCCGACCTGCCCGATCTCAAGGCCGAGTTCAGCGACGAGCCGCATGTTCGCGGCACCGCGTCGATGGCGCGGTCGAACGATCCGGACAGTGCCAACAGCCAGTTCTTCATCGTGTTCGACGACGCCGGTTTCCTCGACGGCCAGTATACCGTCTGGGGCGAGGTCGAGAGCGGCATGGAGCATGTCGACGCTCTGCCGGTCGGCGAGCCGCCGCGCGAGCCCGGCAAGATCGTCAAGGCCACGGTCGGTTGAAACAAGTCGCGCTGATCACGGGCGCGTCCGCGGGCCTCGGAGTTGAGTTCGCGCGCCAGCTGGCGAAGCGCGGCCATGCGCTCGTCCTGGCCGCCCGGCGCAAGGACCGACTCGACGAGCTGGCGAGGTCGCTCGGCAAGGCGCGCGCGGTCGCGATCGACCTGTCGAAGGCGAATGCGACTGCGAAGCTCCTCGCCGACCTCCAGGCCAACGGCGAACAGGTCGAAATCCTGGTCAACAACGCCGGCTTCGGGCTGATCGGCCGCTTCGCCGAGCTCGACGCCAAGCGGCAGCGGCAGATGATCGACCTCAACGTCGCCACGCTGACCGACCTCTGCCGGGCGATCGCGCCGCGGCTGGTCGGCCGCAAGTCCGGGGCGATCCTCAACGTCGCCTCGACCGCCGCCTTCCAGCCCGGGCCCAACATGGCCGTCTATTTCGCGACCAAGGCCTATGTGCTGTCGTTCACCGAGGCGCTGCACGAGGAGCTGAAGCCGCACGGAGTGAAGGTCAGCTGCCTGTGCCCGGGCCCGACCCGGACCGAGTTCGGCGAGGTCGCGGGGTTCGGCGGCAGCGGGACCTTTGACCGCGTCGCGATGGATGCGCCGGCCGTCGTCGCGGCCGGCCTTCGCGGACTGGACCGAAATCGCGCGGTGGTGGTTCCGGGACTGGTCAACAAGATCGGGGCGGCGAGCACGCGGTTCGCGCCGCGCTCGGTGGTTCGCAGGATCGCCGGTGCGATCAAATATTGAACCGTCGCGGTGTGCGGCCGTTACGTATCCGGTATGAGGGAGCGGGTGAGGAGTTAGCATGGCTGAAACCGACACGATCGATCGCGTGACGTCGCGCCGGGTCCAGGTCGCGAGCCTGCCGCCCGCGGACAGCGGCCGGGGCCTTGCCCGACTTCCCGACGGCCTGATGGACGATCTCGGTCTGACCGAGGGCGAGGTCATCGAGATCGTCGGCAAGCGCACCACGGCGGCCCGCGCGATCCGCCCCTATGGCGAGGACGAGGGGATCGACATCATTCGCCTCGACGGCCTTCAGCGCGCCAACGCCGGGGTCGGGTCGGGTGATTTCGTCGAGGTGCGCAAGGCCGAATCGAAGCCCGCGACCCGGGTCGTCTTCGCCCCGGCGCAGCCCAACGTGCGGCTGCAGGGCTCATCCGATGCGCTCAAGCGGACCTTCGCCGGCCGGCCGCTGGTCGAAGGCGACACCGTGTCGACCACCGGCCACCAGCGGGTCAACGCCAACATGCCGGAGAACATCCGGCAGATGCTCAACGCCCCGGCCTTCGCGCTCCAGGAGCTGCGCCTGGTGGTGGTCTCGGCCGTCCCCAAAGGCATCGTCCATATCGACGGCAAGACCGCGGTCGAGCTGCTTCCGGAATATTCCGCCGGGGACGGCGAACGGCGCGCCGACGTCACCTATGACGACCTCGGCGGCATGCGCGATACGATCGACGCGCTGCGCGAGATGGTCGAGCTGCCGCTGCGCCATCCTGAGCTGTTCCAGCGCCTCGGAGTGGATCCGCCCAAGGGCGTCCTGCTCCAGGGGCCGCCGGGCACTGGCAAGACCCTGCTTGCCCGCGCCGTCGCCAATGAAAGCGCCGCCAAATTCTTCCTGATCAACGGCCCCGAGATCATGGGCTCTGCCTACGGCGAGAGCGAACGCCGGCTGCGCGAGGTGTTCGAGCAGGCCGGCCAGGCCGCGCCGTCGATCATCTTCATCGACGAGATCGACTCGATCGCGCCGAAGCGCGGCCAGGTCACCGGCGAGGCGGAGAAGCGGCTGGTCGCGCAGCTGTTGACGCTGCTCGACGGGATCGAGCCGCGCCAGAACACGGTGGTGATCGCGGCGACCAACCGGCCGGAGGCGCTCGACGAGGCGCTGCGCCGGCCCGGCCGCCTCGACCGCGAGATCGTGGTCGGCGTGCCGGACGAGCCGGGGCGCCGCGAAATCCTCGGCATCCATACCCGGGGCATGCCGCTGGCGCCCAACGTCAACCTCGACGACCTCGCCCGCCGCACCTACGGCTTCGTCGGCGCCGACCTCGCCGCGCTGACCCGCGAAGCGGCGCTCGAGGCGGTCCGGCGGATCATGCCCAGGATCAACCTTAGCGAGCAGACGATCCCCCCGGAGATCCTCGACGCGCTGTCGGTCGAGCTGCACGATTTCGACAACGCCCTGAAGCGCGTCCAGCCCTCGGCGATGCGCGAAGTGATGGTCGAGGCGCCGCAGATCCGCTGGGACGATATCGGCGGGCTCGAGCAGGCCAGCGACCGGCTGCGCGAAGGCGTCGAGCTGCCGTTGAAGCATCCCGAAGCTTTTAAACGCCTTGGCATCCGCCCGGCCAAGGGCTTCCTGCTCTATGGGCCGCCGGGCACCGGCAAGACCCTGCTGGCCAAGGCCGCGGCGCGCGAGAGCGAGGCGAACTTCATCGCCACCAAATCGTCGGACCTCCTCTCCAAATGGTACGGGGAGAGCGAGCAGCAGATCGCCCGGCTGTTCAACCGCGCCCGCCAGGTCGCTCCGACGATCATCTTCATCGACGAGCTCGACAGCCTGGTGCCGGCCCGCGGCGGGGGCCTCGGCGAGCCGCAGGTGACCGAGCGCGTCGTCAACACCATCCTCGCCGAAATGGACGGGCTCGAGGAGCTGCAGAACGTCGTCGTGATCGGCGCGACCAACCGCCCGACCCTGATCGACCCGGCGCTGCTTCGCCCGGGCCGGTTCGACGAGCTGATCTATGTCGGCATACCGGACACCGCCGGGCGGCGCCGGATCCTCGCGATCCACACCGACGACATGCCGCTCGCTCCGGACGTTGACCTCGAATCGCTCGCCCGGCGCACCGAGCGCTTCACCGGCGCCGACCTCGAGGACCTGGTCCGCCGCGCCGGCCTCACCGCGCTGCGCCGCGGGCTCGACGCCGGCAGCGTGACGATGGCCGATTTCGAGGCTGCGCTGGGCGAGACCCGGGCCTCGGTCACCACCGAAATGCTCGAGGAATATGACCGCATCCAGGAGACGCTGAAGAGCGATGCGGTGCGGCCGATGGGCGGCATCGGCTTCGTCCTCCCCGGGATGCTGCACCCCAAGGCCGGCGGCAAGCCCTAGTCGGCCAGCGCCTTCCGGCCGATCGTCGTCAGGCCGAGCAGGACCAAGGCGAAGGCCGCGAACGGCAAATCGTGGTTCCAGCCATAGAGGCCGATGCCGAGCGCCGGAGCGAGCACGTAGCTGATCCCGTTGGCCGCGGTGATCACGCCGGCGACCGCCCCCTGTTCGGCGAGCGGCACAGCGAGCGACGCGCCGGCTGTGAAGCCGGGGCGGGTAAAGCCGAACCCCAGCGACGTCACCGCGAAACCGATCGTGATTCCGTAAAGGTCGGCGGCGAGCATCGTGCCGATCAATCCCGCGGCGGCGATCAACGCCCCCCACAGGATCATCGACCGCGGCATGAGGCTGAGCCGCGGGATCAGCGCCCACTGCGCCCCCAGCGTCGCGACTGCTCCGGCCATCATCACGATCGCGATCGGCCCTTCGGATCCGGCTGCCGACAGGTGCAGCCGGTCGATGACGAAGAAGCCGATACACGTCAGGATCGCGGCCTGCGCATGGCCGGCGGCGACCCCGGCCAGAATCCACGGCCGCACCCGCGGATCGCTCCACTTGAGCCGCGCCTGGCGATGGGGCGCGGTCGCGGCGATCACGCTTGCTCCGGTCGGCGGGGTGGCGAGCGACGGATAGCTCATCGCGGCCCCGCGGCCGGCCCGGCGCCCATGTTTGTCGTTGGGCAGCCACAGCAGGATCGCGGTGACGACCGTGATCGCGATCGCCGCGAACGCGAACAGCGGCCCGGCGAGGCCGATGACCGGGAACACGAACAACGGAGCGACCGCCGGGCCGATGATCGTGCCGAGGCCGAACGAGGACGACAGTGCCGACAGCGCCGCGACCCGGCCGCTCCGCCGGGTCTTGGACGCGAGATAGGCCTGGGTCGCCGACGGCGTCGCGCAGCCGAGGCCGCCGTAGATCGCGCGAAACACGGCGAACAGGCCGAACGTCAGCGCGCCGCCGATCCAGCCGTGCAACCCGGCCAACAAGGCCACGCCGCACAGCAGCATCGAGACGATGAACCCGCTGACGCCCATCACGGTCAGCGCCTTGCGCCCGTGATGGTCGCTCTGTTCAGCCCAATATGGCGCGAGCAGCACCCACAGGACGGCCGACCAGGTGTACGCCATCGCCACCCAGAAATCGGCGATCCCGATCTCGCGCCCGATCGCGGGCATCACCGATTGCAGTGCGGTATTGCCTGCCGCGGCGACCAGCATCGCGGCATAGAGCAGCAGGAAGTGGGTCGTCGTCAGCGCCGACGAGCCGACGCCGCGACGGTGTGCGAGGGAGGCCACGAAGCCCCGATTAGAGCGCGAATCCCGCGCGCGGAACCTCTTCGTCGCACAAATCGCGCGGTTCGCAGACGGTTCGCCGACCGCCAGGCCGCTTTAACGTTGGGGAACTTGCCAACCGCCGATCCATTTGCCAACGGACACTCCACCCCCAGGCGCCAGACGGAGCTTCAATGCCGATTTCCACCGCGCGCACGCTCAAAGGTCCGAAGCGCCTGACCCGTCGCCGGGACCGCCGCGGCGCCAATCCCCAATGGCAGTTCCTGCGCGGCTTCCTCAAGAATCCGGTAATGGTCGGATCGGTCATCCCGTCGAGCCGGGTCCTGATCGAGAAGATGCTGCGCCCGGTCGACTGGGAGAACACCAAGGTGTTCGTCGAATACGGGCCCGGGGTGGGCACCTTCACCCGGCCGATCCTCGAACAGCTCGGCGAGGACGCGACCCTGCTGACCATCGACACCAACGCCGACTTCACCAAGTTCCTCAAGGAATCGATCGACGACCCGCGACTGGTCGCGGTCACCGGCTCGGCCGCGGAGGTCGAGAAGATCCTCGCCGATCGCGGCTTCGACAAGGCCGATTACGTGCTTTCGGGCCTGCCCTTCTCGACCCTCCCGCCGGGTGTCGGCGAAGCCATTGCCGCCGCCACCGCGAAGGTGATCCGGCCGGGCGGGGCGTTCCTCGTCTATCAGTTCAGCCCCAAGGTCCACGATTTCATCAAGCCCCATTTCGAGCGCATCAAGCGCGGTTTCGAATGGGTCAATGTGCCGCCGGCGACCCTGTTCTGGGCGTGGCGCGAGCCGGCCGCCGACTAGCGCCCGCTACGGCGCGCGCAGTGCGAACCGGCGCGTGATCGTGTAATCGAGCGACGTCACCAGGAACCAGCCGATCCGCCAGCGCAGGCGCTGCAGCCAGCCGGCCTTGCGCAGCACGTCCGCGGTGATGGGGCTGCTGTTGCCCAGCTCATGCTCGAAATAGCTGCGCATCATGATCGCGAAGTCCGGATCGTGGACCCGCAACATCATCTCCATGTTGAGATACAGGCTGCGCAAGTCGAAGTTGGACGAGCCGATGTGAACGACGTCGTCCATCACCAGCAGTTTCGAGTGGAGCCTGGTCGGCTGATATTCGAACAGCTGGACGCCGCGCCGAAGCAGACGCGCATAGGTGCTTCGGGCGGCGTCGATGGTCGCCCGGTTGTCGGACTTCGCCGCGGTGATGACTCGCGCCCGGCCGCGCCTGGCGACCTGGCCGATCCGCTTCAACATCCCGCCCATCGGCGCGAAATAAGCGGCGATCATCTCGAGGTCGTTGGCCCGCGCAAGGTCGTGGATCGTCGCCAGCGCCCACGGCGACTTGAGCTGCATCGGCCCGCCATATTGCCATTGCAGCGGCCCTTCGTGCTCGCTGAAGCGGCGGACCACCGCGCGGAGCGTCTTCATCCGCGAGCGCCGGTTGAGGGCCCATGACATCAGCGCGTCGTAATAAGCGACGACCCGGGCCGCGGCCGGCCCCTCGACCAGCAGACCGATGTCACGCCACGCCTTGTCGGCGAAGTCCCCGAAATAGCTGTCCTCGATGTTGAAGCCGCCGATCAGGATGCGCGGCTGGTCGGTCTCGCCGTCGGCCAGCGCCAGCTTCTGGTGGTTGCGCAACAAATAGCTCCGGCCGAACGACGGATTGAAACGGCAGAATCTCGCACCGCGCTCGTGCAGCTCGCGGAAGTAATTTGCGTGGGTGTCGCTGCTGCCGAAGCCGTCGATGAGCAGCGCGACCGAAACGCCGCGGTCCATTGCCCGAAGCAGGGCGGACCGCACCGCGGCGCCGGAGCGATCGGCAGTGTAGATATAATAGAGCAAGCGAAGCGACGTCTTCGCCCCGTCGATCAGCGCGATCAGCGCGGCCCAGCGCTGCGCGCCCTCCGGCAGGAAGGTGAGCCGGTTGCCGTCGACGGAAATGCTGCGCTCGCCTGTTGCCATGTCCTTCGTCTGTGCCCGCCCGGCGGACAACGCAAGGCATCCGCGAACGAGCCGATTTCATTGACAATCGGGACCCTCGTCCCTAAGTCGCCACCCTTCCCAAAGGCTTTGGATTTCCGCGGAGCGATTGATGGCGCGCGTTACGGTTGAAGATTGCGTAGACAAGGTTTCGAACCGGTTCGACCTGGTGCTGTTCGCGGCCCAGCGGGCCCGCCAGATCTCGGGCGGCGCCGACCTGACGATCGACCGGGATCGCGACAAGAATCCGGTCGTCGCCCTCCGCGAGGTGGCCGAGGAGACCGTCAAGCCGCGCGACCTCGAGGAGGCGATCGTTACCAACCTGCAGAAGGTGCGGGTTGACGAGGAGGACGAGACCGAAGAGCTGGCGTCGCTCAGCGATGCCGCCGAGGCGCTCCGCCTGACCGCCGCGGCCCCGCCGCGCCCGACTCCGTCGGGCGGCGATTACGAATAGGCCTTATTCGGCCGCGGTCTTGAGCGCGGCCACCAGCGAAGCGGGCTGACCGTCGCGATCGATCCACGTCAGGTCGTGAAGGTCGAGCTCGCGCCCGTCGTGGGCCTGGACGCAAATCTTGCGCACCGGGCGGCCGTCGCGCTTGTCGGCGAGGACGACCTGCATCTTGCCGTAGCCCCATTGCTCGCCCCACTGGCGAAGCGCGAGGACCACCGGCAGCAGTCCCTCACCCTTGGGGGTCAGCGAATAGACGACCTTGCGCTTGTCCGACGGATCGGCCGTGCGCTCGAGGATCCCGCCGCCGACCAGCCGGGCCAGCCGGTCCGATAAGATATTGCGGGCGATTCCGAGGCCGGCCTGGAACTCCTCGAAATGCTGGAGGCCGTTGAGCGCGCCGCGCAGGATGAGGAAGGCCCATTTCTCGCCGATCAGCTCGACCGCCGGCGGGATGGAACAGGACAGCGCGGCCTCCTTGAAGGCGTCGATCCCGGACGTGACTCGATCCGCCGGCAAGCTGCCCTTCCTTCCTCTCCCCGACTCGGATGAAAGCACAAGCGGCTCCAAAAAAATAGTTGCAAGTCGAAACGGATTACCCTAGTCCGTTTCAAATCGCAACGAACAGGAGGATCGCGATGTTCCGGCCGCTTTTCGCTCTTTCCGCAGTGGCGCTCGCCGCGGCTCCGGCCGCCGCCGCGACCTACTCCGCCAAGCCGGCCAACCCGACGACCCAGCGCTTCATCGCCCGCGACATCACCTGGAATTGCGGCCCGGCGGCCTGCCAGGGCGCAAGCGACGAGAGCCGGCCCGCGGTCCTGTGCCAGGGGCTGGCCAAGCACGCCGGCCGGATCGAGAGCTTTCTCGTCGACGGCCGCGCCTTCAGCCCCGCCGAGCTCGACAAATGCAACAGCGCGGCCAAGGCAGGCGCCAATCCGGCTCTCGCCGCCCAATAATTCCTACCGGGGCCGCGACACCCCCACTCCCCGCTGTCGCGGCCCCATCCTCTTTCGCGCTTGCACAATAGCGGCGCCTCCCCCCATCTTAGGCCCGTGCTGAGACAGTACGAGCTGGTCGAGAAGATCCGCTCCTATGATCCGGATGCGGACGAGGGGCTGATCAACCGGGCCTACGTCTTCTCGATGAAGGCGCACGGCGCGCAGATGCGCGCGTCGGGCGATCCCTATTTCAGCCACCCGATCGAGGTTGCGGGAATCCTCACCGACCTCAAGCTCGATGACCAGACGATCGTCACCGCCATCCTCCACGACACGATCGAGGATACGGTCGCGACGCCGGAGGAAGTCGAGAAGCTGTTCGGCAAGGACATCGCCCGGCTGGTCGACGGAGTGACCAAGCTCAGCAAGATCGAGGTCCAGTCGGAAAATGAGCGCCAGGCGGAGAATCTGCGCAAGTTCCTGCTCGCGCTCAGCGACGATATCCGCGTGCTGCTGGTCAAGCTTGCCGACCGGCTGCACAACATGCGCACCCTCCATCACATCCCGTCGGAGGAGAAACGGCGGCGAATCGCGCGCGAGACGATGGATATCTACGCCCCGCTCGCCGAGCGGATCGGCATGTACGAAATGATGAATGAGATGCAGACGCTGGCGTTCCGCGAGCTGGAGCCCGACGCCTACGCCTCGATCACTCGCCGCTTGAAGCAACTGACCGACCAGGGCGGCGACCTCGTCAACCGGATCGGCCTCGGCCTCCAGCTCTACCTGTCGGACAACGGCCTCGAGGCGGAGGTCACCGGGCGCCAGAAGCACCCCTTCTCGATCTGGAAGAAGATGGCCGAGCGGCACATCAGCTTCGAGCAATTGTCCGACGTCATGGCCTTCCGCGTGATCGTCAAGGATACCAGCGACTGCTACCGCGCGCTCGGGCTGATCCACCGCCGCTGGCCGATGGTCCCGGGCCGCTTCAAGGACTTCGTTTCAACCCCCAAGCGCAACGGCTACCGCAGCCTCCACACCTCGGTGATCCACGATTCCAAAATGCGGATCGAGATCCAGATCCGCGACAAGGACATGCACGAGCAGGCCGAGCGCGGGCTCGCCGCCCACTGGGCCTATAAGGAAGGCAAGCCCGCCGCCGATCTCCACGTCCCGTGGATCGACGACCTCGTCGAAATCCTCGACCACGCCGAGAATGCCGAGGAGCTGCTCGAGCATACCCGGATGGCGATGTACCAGGACCGGATCTTCGCCTTCACCCCCAAGGGCGAGCTGATCCAGCTGCCCAAGGGCGCGACCCCGGTCGACTTCGCCTACGCCGTCCACACCGGGCTCGGCGACCGCACCGTGGGCGCCAAGGTCAACGGCCGCGTGGTGCCCTTGAGGACGATGCTCGAGAACGGCGACCAGGTCGAAATCCTGACCTCCGAGGCGCAGCACCCGCAGCCGAGCTGGCTGCGCTTCGTCGCCACCGGCAAGGCGCGCGCCGGAGTCCGCCGCTTCGTCCGGCACAAGGAGCGCGAGGAGACGGTCGAGCTCGGCCGCAAGATCTACGACGAGATCGTCCTCCGCCTGCCGGCCGAGCTCGACAAGGATGCGCTGAAACGCGCGCTCAAGAAGCTCAAGCTCGACGGCGAGGACGAATTGATGATGGCCATCGCCCGCAAGCGCGTGCGCGACGAGGAACTGATGGAAGCGCTGATGCCGGGCTCGGCCGGCGGCGACGTCAGCCCGAAGCCGCTCGGCCAGCGCAAGGCGATCTCGATCAAGGGACTGACCCCCGGCGTCGCTTATCATCTCGCCCAATGCTGCCACCCGATCCCGGGCGACCGGATCGTCGGCCTGCGCCGCGAGGACGAGGAGATCGAGGTCCATGTGATCGGCTGCGACACGCTGGCGAGCGGGATCGATGCCGACTGGCTCGACCTCGCCTGGGGCGAAGGCTCGGACGGCGGCGCGGCGCGGCTGGCGGTGATCCTGCGCGACATCCCCGGAGCGCTCGGCACGATGTCGAGCATTCTCGGCACCAAGCACGCGAACATCATCAACCTTCAGCTGGTCCACCGCGACGGCAGCTTCCAGACCTTCCACCTCGACATCGAGGTGCACGACCTTGCGCACCTGCACGCGATCATCGCCGCGCTGCGCGAGGCCGATCCGGTCAGCTCGGTCGAGCGGATCTAGGCTTTCACCCGCCGCTTCTCGCGCGTCTGACGGACGTGGGCGTCGCCGGCAGCGAGCACCGCGAGCATCACCAGGTCGGACGCGCTCGCGGTCATCGGCGCGATCTGCACCGGATGCTCGAGCCCGAGGATATACGGCCCGAGCACGCTCTCCCCGCCGAGCGCGCGCAGCAGCTTGGCCGAGAGGCTCGCCGACTGCAGGCCCGGCATGACCAGGATGTTGGCGGGACCGGACAGCCGGCTGAACGGATAATAGCGCCGCTGCATTTCGTAATTGAGCGCGACGTCGGGCGCCATTTCGCCCTCATATTCGAAATCGGCGTGGAACCCGTCGAGCAGCTTCACCGCTCCGCGCAGCTCCTCGATATGCATGCCCGGCGGGTTGCCGAAGGTGGTGTAGCTGGTGAACGACACCCGCGGCTCCAGTCCCATTCGCCGAGCGAACGCCGAAGCGCGCATTGCGATCGCCGCATATTGCTCGCAGGTCGGCCGCTCCGTGACCGCGGTGTCGGCGATCAGCACAGTGTGGCTGCGGCTGACGAGGACGTTGATCCCGAACGGAGTCGCCTCGGGCTCGTCGTCGATCACAGTCCGCACCTGCTTCAGCGACTGGCTGAACGGCCGGGTCGTCCCGGTGATCATCGCGTCGGCCTCGCCGAGCGCGAGCATCGCCGCGGCGAAATAATTGCGGTCCTGGTTGACCATCCGCTCGATCTCGCGGCGCAGCAGTCCGTGGCGCTGGTGCTTCTCGTAGATATAATCGACGGCGCGGCCGACCAGCGGCGAGTTGCGGCTGTTGAGAACCTCATACTCCTGGGGATGGTCGACCCCCATCTCCTTCAGCAAGTCGTAGACGTCCTCGCGCCCGACCAGCACCGGCGTGCCGTAACCGCCCTCCTTGAACGCGATCGCTGCGCGCAGGACGTTCGGCTCCTCGCCTTCGGCGAACAGCACCCGTTTCGGGTTCGCCCGGGCATTCTCATAAGCGAGGCTCATCACCGCCACCGTCGGGTTGAGCCGCGCGCGCAGCTCCTGACGATAGGCGTCCATGCTGGCGATCGGCTTTTGCGCGACTCCGGACCGGACCGCCGCCTCGGCGACGGCCGCGGCGACCACTTCCATCAACCGCGGGTCGAACGGCGCCGGGATGATGTAATCGCGGCCGAAGCTGTGCGACCGCCCCCCATAGGCCGCGGCGACCTCTTCCGGCACCGGCTCGCGCGCCAGCTCGGCAAGCGCCTCGGCGGCGGCGATCTTCATTTCGTCATTGATCGCCGTCGCCCGGACGTCGAGCGCGCCACGGAAGATGAACGGGAAGCCGAGCACGTTATTGACCTGATTCGGATAGTCCGAGCGCCCGGTGGCGATGATCGAGTCCGGCCGCACCGCCATCGCCTCTTCCGGCCGGATCTCAGGATCGGGATTGGCCATGGCGAAGATGATCGGATCCTCGGCCATGGTCTTGACCATGTCCGGCGAAACGACGTTGGCGGCCGACAGGCCGAAGAAGACGTCGGCGCCGACCAGCGCCTCGGCCAGCGTCCGGGCGTCGGTGTCGACGGCATGCGCCGACTTCCACTGGTCGATGTCGGTGCGGCCTTTGTGGATGACGCCCTTGCGGTCGCACATGATGACGTGGTCGCCACGTACGCCCATCGCCTTGACCAGCTCGGTGCACGCGATCGCGGCGGCCCCGGCGCCGTTGACCACGATCCGCACATCCGACAGCTGTCGCCCGGTCAGATGGCAGGCGTTGATCAACCCGGCCGCGCTGATGATCGCGGTGCCGTGCTGGTCGTCGTGGAATACCGGGATGTTCATCCGCTCGCGCAGCGTCTGCTCGATGATGAAGCAGTCGGGCGCGGCGATGTCCTCGAGGTTGATCCCGCCGAAGCTCGGTTCGAGCAGCTCGACCGCGTCGATGAACCGCTGCGCGTCCTCGGTGTTCACCTCGATGTCGATCGCATCGACGTCGGCGAAGCGCTTGAACAGCACGGCCTTGCCTTCCATCACCGGTTTGGAGGCAAGCGCGCCGAGGTTGCCGAGACCGAGGATCGCGGTACCGTTGGAGATGACCGCGACCAGATTTCCTTTCGCGGTGAAGTCATAGGCGCATCCCGGATCCTCGGCGATCGCGCGCACCGGGACCGCGACTCCCGGCGAATAAGCCAGGGCGAGGTCGCGCTGGGTCGCCATCGGCTTGGTCGCGATGATCTCGATCTTGCCCGGCCGGCCGCGCGAATGGAACTCGAGCGCTTCCGCTTCTGTGTATTTGACGTTGCTTTCGGACATGCCCGCTCCTTGGCGCGCGCCTTAGCTCAATCCGTCGCCCGCGCAAAAGCGGGGCGTCCGCGCTTCCTTTCCACAGCTGTCTGGTCAAACAGCGGGATTCCCGCTTTCGCGGGAATGACGAACAAGGGTAGTCAGGCTTCATGGCCCGAGCTGACGCTCCGACGCCGATGATGGCTCAATACCGCCGCCTCAAGGAGGAGGCCGGCGATGCGCTGCTGTTCTACCGGATGGGCGATTTTTTCGAACTGTTCTTCGACGACGCAAAGGTCGCCGCGGCCTGTCTCGACATCGCGCTCACGAAGCGCGGCGCCGATGCCGGCGAGCCGATCCCGATGTGCGGGGTGCCAGTCCATTCGGCCGAATCCTATCTCGCCCGGCTGATCCGGGCCAGCCACCGGGTGGCCATCGCCGAGCAGACCGAGAGCCCGGCCGAGGCTCGCAAGGCGCGCGGCTCCAAGGCGCTGGTCGAGCGGGCGATCATCCGCCTCGTCACGCCGGGCACGTTGACCGAGGAGTCGCTGCTCGAATCCGCCTCGGCCAACTGGCTCGCCGCGATCGGCCGCGCCGGTGAGGACTGGGCGATCGCCGCCGCCGACATTTCGACCGGCCGGTTCGAGCTGATCGCCTGCCGGCCGGGCGAGCTCGCCGCGGAGCTGGCGCGACTGGCGCCGGCGGAAACCATTGCCGCCGACCCGGTGCCGGGGCTTCGGACCTCCGCTGGAAAGGGCGGGTTCGACAGCGCTGCGGGCGAGCGCGCGCTAAGGGCCCGGTTCGGCCTCGGTACGCTCGACGGGCTGGGCGCACCCTCCCGGGCCGAGCTGGCCGCGGCCGGCGGCCTGCTCGCCTATCTCGGAGCGACCCAGAAGGACGCCGGGATCCTGCTCGACGTGCCGCGACGAATCCGCCGCTCGAGCCACATGGCGATCGATTCGGCGACCCGCGAGAGTCTCGAGCTGACCCGCTCGGCCGGCGGCGGCGTGCCCGGCAGCCTGCTCGGCGAGATCGACCGCTGCCAGACCGCCGCCGGGCGCCGCCTGCTCGCCGAGGACATTGCCACGCCGCTCACCGATCGTCGCGCGATCGAGGCGCGGCTGGCGCTGGTCGCCTGGCTTCACGTCGATCCGCTGCGCCGCTCGCGGCTACGGTCGACGCTCAAGTCGCTGCCGGACGTCGCGCGCGCGCTGGCCCGCCTGGCGGCGGCGCGCGGGACCCCGCGCGACCTCGCTTTGCTGCGCGACGGGCTCGGCGGGGCCGCTGCGCTCAAGTCGGAGATCGAGCTCGAGGCGGACCGCCCGCAGCTCCTCGACGACCTGCTGCCGCGGCTCGGCGGCCACGCCGCCTTGGTCGACCGCCTGACGGCGGCGCTGGTCGAGTCGCCACCGCTCGACCCGGCCAAGGGCGGCTATATCGCCGAGGGCTACGACGCCGCGCTCGATGCGCTGCGCGAGGCGGCGTCGGACGGGCGCCGGGCGATCGCGGCGCTCGAAAGCCGCTATCGCGACGCGACCGGAATTGCATCGCTCAAGATCCGTCACAATGCCGTGCTCGGCTATCATGTCGAGGTCGCCGCCCGCCATGCCGACCGACTGATGGCGCCCGACAGCGGGTTTACCCACCGCCAGACGCTCGCCGGCGTGGTTCGCTTCAACTCGCCGGAGCTCCACGACGAAGCGACGCGGGTGGTCGAGGCCGGCGCCCATGCCCTGGCCGCCGAAGCGGCGCACGCGGACGAGCTGACCGCGCTGGCGGTGGCCGCCGCGCCGCACATCACCGCCACGACCGACGCCATCGCGCGGATCGACGTTGCTGCCGGCCATGCCGAACGCGCCGTCGAAGGGCATTGGTCGCGCCCGCAACTGACCGACGAGCCCACCCTCGAGATCGAGGCGGGCCGCCATCCTGTCGTCGAGGCCGCGCTCAAGGAGTCTGGCGAGCGGTTCATCGCCAACAGCCTGGCGCTGGGCCCGTCCGACCGGCTGTGGCTGATCACCGGCCCGAACATGGGCGGCAAGTCGACCTTCCTGCGCCAGAGCGCGCTCATCGCCGTGCTCGCCCAGGCGGGCGGCTTCGTCCCGGCGGCGCGGGCTACCGTCGGGATCGTCGACCGGCTGTTCAGCCGGGTCGGCGCGTCGGACAATCTCGCGCGCGGCCGCTCGACCTTCATGGTCGAGATGGTCGAGACCGCCGCGATCCTCGCCCAAGCGACTCCGCGCAGCCTTGTGATCCTCGACGAGATCGGGCGCGGCACCTCGACCTATGACGGGCTCGCAATCGCCTGGGCGGTGGTCGAGGCGATGCACGACCAGGTCCAGTGCCGGACCCTGTTCGCGACCCATTATCACGAGCTGACCCGGCTCGCCG
>DASRAY010000042.1:0-14569 GCA_035637935.1 Sphingomicrobium sp. | reverse complement strand
TCTTCGAGCGAACCAATGCGGCGGGCTACCGTTATTCCGAGGGCAATGCTCAATGCACGTTGGGCGCCGGCCAGCTAGCCGTAGCCGCCAAGTTCATGGAAATCGCTAAGCACTCCGGGCTGGAGCGTTTGCTCCGCTGAGCACCCCTTCGAACGCTGCCACCGCCGCCGCCGGATCGGCCTTGCCCCACACCGCCTGGCAGACGGCGATGAAGTCGGCGCCGGCGTCGACCAGCGGCCGGGCATTGTGAGGCGTGATCCCGCCGATCGCAACGCAGGGGAGTTCGAACACGGTCGCCCACCAGCTGAGGATCGGCGGCTGCGGGCGGTAGTTCGAAGGCTTGGTGGTGGTCGGATAGAAAGCGCCGAACGCGACATAATCGGCCCCATCCTCGCCCGCCTGCATCGCGAGGTGCCGGCTGTCGTGGCAGGTCCGGCCGATCTGCGCCGCCGGGCCGAGCAAGGCGCGCGCCTCGCGCACGTCGCCGTCCGACTGGCCGAGGTGGACCCCGTCCGCGCCGAGCCGCCTGGCGAGCGCCATGCTGTCGTTGACGATGAACGCCACGTCCGCGTCGGCGCACAGGCGCTGCAGCGGCTCGGCCAGCCGCGCCAGCTCATGCTCGGCGACGTCCTTGACCCGCAGCTGGAAGGCGCGTGCGATCCCCGGCTCGAGCGCGGCCCTGAGCCGGTCCGGGAACCCGCCGCCGACCTCCTGCGGGCTGATGAGGTACAGCTTCGCCGGCGCGGTGCGCGGCGGCGGCGGGAAATCCAGCGGGTCAAAATCCGGGCTATCCATATTTCGTCACCCCCGCGAAAGCGGGGGTCCCGCTTCCTTCAACTGCTTCAAAAAGAAAAGCGGGATTCCCGCTTTCGCGGGAATGACGCAATGGAAGATCAGGCCGGCACCCGGGCGACGGACGCCTCGTAGATCTCGTCGATCGCGGTGCCGAGCGTGCGGTTGAACTCATCATCGCTCTGCTGGGCGCGAAGGTCCGAAAGCAAAGCACGGCTGAAGCTCGCGATCATTCCCGGGTTCTTAGCCAGCTCGCGGCACGCCTCCTCACGCGAGAAACCCCCCGACAGCGCCACCACGCGCAGCACCTTGGGATGCTCGACCAGCGGCTGGAACAGCCCCGCCTCCGAGGGAATCGACAGCTTCAGCATGACCCGCTCGTCGACCCCGTCGAGGTTCTTCAAAATCTCCTCGAGCAGCATGCGGTCGGCGGCATCGCGCTCGGGGCTTTTGATGTTCACCTCGGGCTCGATGATCGGCACCAGCCCGTGCGCCAGCACCGAGCGGGCGACGTCGAACTGCTGGGCCACCACGGCCGCGATGCCCGCCCGGTTGGCGAGGTTGATCACCGACCGTTCCTTGGTCCCGAACACGCCGAGCTGTTTCGCCCGCTCGAGCAGGCCGGTGAGCTCCGGCATCGGCTTCATCAGCTGGACGCCGTTCGCTTCCTCTTCCAGCCCCTTGTCGATCTTGATGAACGGCACCACGCCCCGGTCGATCAGCGCCTGCGGCGTGGGCTTGCCGCCGACCTCCCCGTCCATCGTCCGCTCGAACAGGATCGCGCCGATCACCTTGCCGGAGCCGAAGCACGGCGAGCCGATGATTCGGCTGCGCATCTGGTGGATCAGGCCGAACATTTCCTCGTCGTTCGACCACGCGCCCTCCTCGATCCCGTAGCCCTTGAGCGCCTTGGGCGTGGACCCGCCCGACTGGTCGAGCGCGGCGATGAACCCATCGCCTTGCTCGATTTTCCGCATCATGTCCGACTGGTTCATGCTCATCCCTGCTGTTCTAACGCGGCGACGCCCGGGAGCGTACGCCCTTCCATCCATTCGAGAAACGCCCCACCGGCGGTGGAGACGAACGAAAATTCGTCGGCGACTCCGGCCTGGTTCAAGGCAGCGACGGTGTCGCCGCCGCCCGCCACCGACACCAGCGAGCCTTCCTTGGTCAGCGCCGCCGCAGTCTTCGCCAGCCCGACGGTGGCTTGGTCGAACGGCTCGGTCTCGAACGCTCCGAGGGGCCCGTTCCACACCAGTGTCCGGCAGGTCTTGAGGACGTCGGCCAGCGCCTCGACCGCGGTCGGGCCGACGTCGAGGATCATCTCGTCGGCCGCGACCTCGTGGACGTTGACCGTGCGGACCCCCGGCGGGTTGGCCGCGAATTCCTTCGCCACCACCACATCGTAGGGCAGATGGATCGTGCAGCCCGCCTGCTCGGCGGCGTCGAAGATCGCATTGGCCTCGCCGGTCAGCTCATGCTCGCAGAGGCTCTTGCCGACATTGACCCCGCGCGCGGCCAAGAAGGTGTTCGCCATCCCCCCGCCGATGATCAGATGGTCGACCTTGCCGACGAGGTGGCCGAGCACCGCGAGCTTGGTCGACACCTTGGCGCCCCCGACCACCGCCGCGACCGGCCGGTCGGGATTGCCGAGCGCCCGCTCCAGCGCGTTCAGCTCCGCTTCCATCGCCCGTCCGGCATAGCTCGGCAGGAAATGCGTGATCCCCTCGGTCGAGGCGTGGGCGCGGTGGGCGGTCGAGAAGCTGTCGTCGACATAATAATCGCCGAGCGCGGCCATCGCTTTCGCCAGCGCGGGGTCGTTCTTCTCCTCGCCGAGGTGGAACCGCGTATTCTCGAGCACCCCGATATTGCCGGGCAGCATGGTCGCGATCGCCCGCTCGGCCTCGGGCCCGGCGCAATCCTCGATGAACCGCACCGACCGCCCCGCGAGGCGATGAATCGGCAGCACCAGCTGCGCGGTCGACATGTCGGGGCGTATCTCGCCCTTGGGCCGGCCGAAATGCGACAGCAGCAGCACGATCGCCCCGCGGTCGCTCAATTCGAGCACCGTCGGCAGCATCGCCCGCAGCCGCGTGTCGTCGGTCAGCTTGGCGCCGTCCATCGGCACGTTGAGGTCGACCCGGACCAGCACGTGCTTGCCGGCCAGCTCCTCCGGCAGGTCGTCGAGGGTCTTGAACGCAGTCACTTACCCCAGCTTGGCCATCGCGCAGGCGGTGTCGACCATGCGGTTCGAGAAGCCCCATTCATTGTCGTACCAGCTGACCACCCGAACGAGCTTACCCTCGATTACCGCCGTCTCGAGGCTGTCGACGGTCGAGCTCGCGGCGGTGTGCATGAGGTCGATAGAGACAAGCGGCTCGTCGGTATAATCAAGAATGCCCTTGAGCCGCTGTGACTCCGACGCGGCCTTCAGAATTCGGTTGACTTCGTCGCGGTCGGTTTCCCGGCCGGGGATGATCTTCAGATCGACCAGGCTGACGTCCGGCACGGGCACGCGCATGGCCGAGCCGTCGAGCTTGCCCTTCAATTCGGGCAGCACCTCGCCGACCGCGCGCGCGGCGCCGGTCGTGGTCGGGATGATCGACATCGCCGCGGCCCGCGCCCGCCGCAGGTCGCTATGGATCTGGTCGAGGATCTTCTGGTCGTTGGTGTAGGCATGGACCGTGGTCATGAAGCCCTGCTCGATGCCGAGCGCGTCGTTCAGCACCTTGGCCACCGGCGCCAGGCAGTTGGTGGTGCACGAGGCGTTGGAGACGATCTTGTGCTCGGGCGAGAGCTTGTCGTCGTTGACGCCGTAAACGACGGTCAGATCCGCGCCCTTGGCCGGGGCCGAGATCAGCACCCGCTTCGCGCCCGCCGCGAGATGCTTCTCGCCGCCGGCGCGGTCGGCGAAGAAGCCGGTGCATTCGAGCGCCAGCTCGACCCCGTTCGCGCTGTGCGGAAGCTTGGCCGGATCCCGCTCCGCGGTGACGTGGATGCGCTTGCCGTTGACGACGATGTCATTGCCGTCGGTCGTGACCTCGCCGGGGAACTTGCCGTGGACGCTGTCGCGCTTGAACAGCCAGGCGTTGGCCTTGGCGTCGGCGAGGTCGTTGACGCTGACCAGCTCGAGGCCGCAATCGGGCCGCTCGAGGATCGCCCGCGCCACCAGCCGGCCGATTCGGCCGAAGCCGTTGATTGCAACTTTGGTCATTGGATTCCTCTTGTCTTCATGAAGTCGGTGACGCGCTGGGCGACCTTGTCGGGGGTCAGGCCGAAATAGGCGTAGGCGTCGGTGGCCGGGGCCGAGACTCCGAAGCGGTCGATCCCGATCTTGAGCCCGTGCAGGCCGACATAGCGCTCCCAGCCGAACGTCGTCCCCGCCTCGATCGACACGCGCAGGATATCGCGATTGCTGACGTCGGGCAGGATGTCCGCGCGATAGTCGCCGGGCTGGGCGTCGAAGCGCTCGGTGCAGGGCATGGACACCACGTCGGCACCGATGCCCTGCTGTTCAAGCTGCGCCGCCGCGGCAAGCGCGATCTCGACCTCGGAGCCGGTCGCAAGAAAGATGACCTTGCGCTTGTTTTCCGCTGATTTCAGGCGGTAAGCCCCGCGTGCGCAGAGATTTTCGCCGGCTGCCTCGGTCCGCACCGGCGCCAGGTTCTGGCGGGTCAGCGCGAGGATCGAGGGCTCGTCGCTCTGCAGCGCCAGCGCCCAGCATTCGGCGGTCTCGACCGCGTCGGCCGGGCGATAGACGGCGATCTGCGGCATCGCGCGCAGGCTCTGCAGATGCTCGATCGGCTGGTGCGTCGGCCCGTCCTCGCCGAGCCCGATCGAATCGTGGGTCATGACGTAAATGACCCTGGCCTTCTGCAGCGCGGAGAGGCGGATCGCCGGCCGGGCGTAATCAGTGAACACCAGGAAGGTGCCGCCGTAGGGAATGATCCCGCCGTGCAGCGCCATGCCGTTCATCGCCGCCGCCATGCCGAACTCGCGGATCCCGTAGTAGATGTAGCGGCCGCCGTAATTGTCGGCCGTAAGCGGCTCCAAAGCCTTGGTTTTCGTGTTGTTTGAGCCGGTCAGGTCGGCCGACCCGCCGATCGTTGCGGGCACCGCCGCGTTGATCGCCTCGAGCGCCATTTCCGACGCCTTGCGCGTCGCCACCGGCTTCAGATCGGCGAGCAGCTTGTCGAGATAGGGCTTGAGCCAGGCATCGCCGACCTTCCCCGTCTGCCGCGACAGGAACTCGTCCTTCCGGCCGCTCCGTTCGAGCCGGTCCCGCCACTGCGCATGATCGAGCGAGCCGCGCTTGCCCGCCGTCCGCCAGGCGGTGAGGATGTCGTCGGGCACCTCGAACGCGGGGAGGTCCCAGTTCAGTTCGACCCGCGCCGCAGCCACTTCCTCCGCGCCCAGTGCGGCGCCGTGGGTCGCCGCCGTGCCCTGCTTGTTGGGGGCGCCGAAGCCGATGATCGTCTTGCAGCGGATCAGGCTCGGCCGCTCGTCGGCGATGGCCTTCTCGAGCGCCTTGCCGACCTTGCCGCCATCGAGCCCGTCACACTCGATCGTGTGCCACTTGGCCGCCTGGAAGCGCGCGACCACGTCTTCGTTGCGCGACAGGTCGGTCGAACCGTCGATGGTGATGTTGTTGTCGTCCCACAATACGATGAGCCGGCCCAGCTTCAAATGGCCTGCGAGGCCGACGGCTTCATGGTTGACGCCCTCCATGAGGTCGCCGTCGCCGGCGATGACGAAGGTGCGGTGGTCGACCAGCTCGTCGCCGTAGACCGCGTTCAGATGGCGCTCGGCGATCGCCATCCCGACCGCCATCGCCACGCCCTGCCCGAGCGGGCCGGTGGTGACCTCGACCCCGGGCAGCTCGAAATTCTCGGGATGGCCGGCGGTCGGCGAGCCGAGCTGGCGGAAGCGCTTGATGTCGTCCAACGTCGGCCGCTCGTAGCCGGTCAAATAGAGCAAGGCGTAGATCAGCATCGAGCCATGGCCGGCCGACAGCACGAACCGGTCGCGGTCCGGCCAATGCGGGTCGGACGGGTCGAACTTCAGATGCTTGGTGAACAAGGCGGTCGCCGCGTCGGCCATGCCCATCGGCATTCCGGGATGGCCGCTGTTGGCGGCCTCCACCGCGTCCATCGCGAGAGCGCGGATCGCGTTGGCGAGGCGGCGTTGGGTCGGCTGCATGTGGCTCCGTCGGTCGGGATCGTCTCGGCCCTGATGGAGGCCGCTGGCGCGGCCCCTTTGGAAGGTGCGCCGTAAAGCGTCAATGCTTGCCCGGAATCGGGAAGTTGCGTAGCTGGATAGCGATGGACGACGCGCCGCTTGCCACTGCCCTCGACCGCGCCGAGCGGGCGCTCGAGCGGATCCAGCGCGCGCTCGCCGCCCAGCAGCCCGCTGCCGGCCGCGACGAGGAGCTTCGCGCCAGGGTCCGTGAAGTGGTCGACGAGCTCGACGAGCTGATCCGCGAGGCCGCCGCCTGATGTCGTCGATGATCGACCTCAATATCGCCGGGCGCACCTACCAGGTCGCCTGCCGCGAGGGCGAGGAGGAGACCCTGCGGGCCGCGGCGCGGCTCGTCGACGGCAAGAGCCGCGAAGCGCTGGCCGGGCTCGGCACGCTTAGCGAAGCGCGCCAGTTCCTGTTCGCCTCGTTGCTCCTGGCCGACCAGTTGATGGAAGGCCGCCCGGACGTCGTGCCGCCGCCGGCCCCCGAGTCGTCCGGCCCGGACCCGGCGCTGGTGCAGCGCGCCGAAGCGCTCGCCGGGCGCCTCGAGTCGCTCGCCCAGCAGCTTGAGAATGACGCGGCCGTCTCCTAGATAGGGGTCGACGGGTACTGCCCGGTACGAAGCCACGAAAATCCCTGAGGCGATTAAATATCCTAGGGAGCTGTCCCTGTCCGGACCCTGGTCCGGTGCACATGGTTCCCACCTGACGTTTGTGGCGTCAGAGGATTTCCGGCAAACGGCCACGGTGGTCCCGTCACTTCCTCCCGGCCCCGGCAGCCAGCGGCCCGATATGGAGCCGCTGTCGAAGGAGACTCTGCGCCGCGCCGCGCTCGACGCGCGCAAGGCGTTCGTCGCGACCCTGTCCGATGCCCAGCGCGCCAAGCTCGAGCACCGCCTCGCCACGCATTTGACCTCCCTGTTCGCGGGCGTCTCCGTGGTCGGCGGCTATTGTCCGCTCGGGTCGGAGATCAGCCCGCTGCCGGCGATGGAGGAAGCGCGCGCGGTCGGCGCGATCGCCGCCTACCCCTGCTTCCACAACCCCGGGAAGCCGTTCCGCTTCATCGCCGGCGACCCGCTCGAGGCCGGTCCGTTCGGGATGATGCAGCCGGCCAAGCGCCACCCGGTGGTCGAGCCCGACCTCGTGCTGGTGCCGCTGATCGCGATCGACGGGCGCGGCACGCGGCTCGGACGCGGCAAGGGGCACTACGATCGGGCCTTGATCCATTTGAAGAAGATCGGCGCACGGCTGGTCGGCGTCGGCTGGCCGCTGCAGCGCCTGGCCGAGGTGATCCCGGCGGACGACTGGGACATTCCGCTGAACGGCTTCGCCAGTCCCGACGGTCTGGAATGGTTCAGGTAGGCGTGCGTAAGGTCATGCTTCCACACACTTATTTCATTGAATCCCGGCGTTGCGACGCCGATTTGGACGTTTTTCAGCCGATCTGCGTTTAAAGCGGACGGCGGCAGGCGACAGGAGCGGGCGTGAAACTGATTCGGACATGTTTGACCGCGGCAGCGGCGATTGCGTTAGGCACGGCTTTCCTCGGCATCGCGCCACGGGCGACGGAGTCGGCGGCCGCCCGGCCGGCGCCCGTGTCAGACCAGGCCGCGGCGATCGCGGCTTTCTATCGCTCGCGCGGTGGCGCACCCTTGTGGTTCTCGCCGCGCTCGGGCGCCGCGCCGCAGCAGCTGATCCAATTGCTGACCACCGCCTCGGCCGAGAACCTCGACCCGCGCCGCTACGACACGCGCACCCTTGCCCGCCTGGTCGGGGCCGCGCAGCGCGGCGACCCCAATGCAATCCGCGAGGCCGAGGCCCGCCTAAGCCAGGCGTTCGTTACCTACGTCCGCGACCAGAAGCATGATCCGCGGGTCGGGATCATCTACGTCGATCAGGAGCTCAAGCCGACCCCGCCGTCGGCGGCGACCATCCTCGGCCAGGCGGCGGCCGCCCGGTCGCTCACCGACTATGTCCAGAAAATGGGCTGGATGAACCCGATTTACGCCAATCTCCGGCTCGCGCTGGCCAGCGGCCTGTACCTCAACCCGACCCAGCGCCACCTGCTCGCGCTCAACCTCGAACGCGCCCGGGTCCTGCCCTCGACCAGCGGCCGCTACGTCATCGTCAACGCCCCGGCCGCGCGCCTCTACATGTATGAAAACGGCCAGGTGGTGGACTCGATGCGGGTCGTCGCCGGGCGGCCCGACCCGATCGCCCAGACGCCGATGATGGTCGCCTACATGCGCTACATCGCGCTCAATCCCTACTGGAACTCGCCGGCCGACATCACCGCGAAGAAGCTTGCGCCGACCATCCTCAAGGAGGGCCGCGCCTATTTCAAGAATCGCGGCTACGAGCTGTTGTCCGACTGGTCCGACCAGGCGCGGGTCATCGACCCGATGTCGATCGACTGGCATGCGGTCCAGGCCGGGCGGGTGCATGCCCGATTGCGCCAGAAGCCGGGGCCGGCGAACTCGATGGGCAAGATGAAGTTCATGTTCCCCAACGCCCAGGGCATCTGGCTCCACGACACTCCGGAGAAAGAGAAGATCGAGGATGCGGCGCGGCTGCAGAGCAACGGCTGCGTCCGGCTGGAGGACGCCCCGCGCTTCGCCCGCTGGCTGTTCTACGGTCGGCCGCCGAGCCCGAAGGGCGCGCACCCCGAGCAGAAGGTCAACCTGCCCTCTCCGGTGCCAATCTATCTGACCTACCTGACCGCGGTCCCGAGCGGGACGTCGATCGTCTATTTCGATGACTTCTACGGCAAGGACCAGGTCCAGCCCGGGCGGGTGCGCCGCGGCGGGCTGTTCGGGATCGGACGGTGAACCCGGCCCAGCCGTCGTCGCGAAAACTGGCCGGAATCGGGCTGATTCTCCTGCTGATCGTCCTCTGGGCGGCGTTCGTCGTAAGCCTCGCGCCGTTCGTCGGACACTGGCCTGTTCTGGCCCAGGCGCCCTTCTATCTGATAATGGGACTGGCGTGGATCGTCCCGTTGCGGCCGCTGGTGCGGTGGATCGAGAGCGGACGGTGGCGGCTCCCCAGATGAGTGCGCGTTGAAAAAACTGTATTAGGGCGCTATATCACTAGCATGTCGCAAGGACTGGCTCTTCAGCACCCGCTGCGGGTGCTCCGGAAGAATGCGGCGCAGCTAAGCCTGCGCGCGCAGCGCCTGTGGCGCGCCTATCCGCGCGAAACGGCAGGCTTCGGTCTCCTCGCGGTCGCGGGTGCGATGGCAATCGGCGGGGCCGCCCATTCGACGCCCGAGCGTCCGGGCCACGCCGCCCAGCAGGTGCTTGGCGTCCCGGCTCCCCCGCCGCTCCTGATCCGCCAACTCGCGCCCGACCAGGCATTGCAGATCAACCAGGGTATCCCGCTCAGTTCCGGGCCCAATCCGGCTGCGGCCCCGTTCGCCTTCAAGGGCGATACCGCGGCGCGCAAGCGCGCGCTCGAGTGCCTCGCCAGCGCGGTCTATTACGAAGCCGGCAGCCAGGACGACGCCGGCGAGCGCGCGGTCGCCCAGGTGGTCCTCAACCGGGTCCGTCACCCGGCCTTCCCGGCGAGCGTCTGCGGGGTCGTCTACGAAGGCTCGACCCGGGCGACCGGCTGCCAGTTCACCTTCACCTGCGACGGCTCGCTTTATCGCCAGCCCGACCTCGCCGGCTGGCGCCGCGCCTACACCATCGCCCAGCAGGAGCTGAGCGGCGCAGTCTACGCTCCGGTCGGCTATGCCACCCATTATCACGCCAATTATGTCGTGCCCTATTGGGCGCCGACGCTGGCCAAGAATGCCATCGTCGGGGCGCACATCTTCTACCGCTGGGCCGGCAGCTGGGGCCGCCCGACCGCCTTCACCAAGGGCTATGCGGGCCATGAGCCCAACGCCCGCGCCCTGCGCGACGCCGCGCTCGCCGCCGAGGTCGCGACCGCCAACCAGCCGAGCGCCGAGGCGGCCGAAGTGATCGGGCAGATCCCGGGCGCCGAGCTCAAGCCGGCAGACGCCGGCCGTGTCGCGGTCCGCTTCAAGCTCGAAGCGGCGCGCAAGGCGTCCGACGAAGCGCCGCACGAGGATTATGTGAAAAAGTTCGAGTCATCGGACAACCTCAAATGGTCCCTGTCGAACGAATTCGTCGCAACCGACGAGCAGCCGTTCGGCAAGTCGGACAATGCCGCCGGCGCCGCCGGCGCGGCCGCCCAGCGCTAGTCGCCCCCGCTTCCCGTTTCCTTCGGCGGAGGCCCCGCCAGCGTCAGCTCGACGTGCAGCCGGATCCGGTCGAGCCGGCTGTCGACCGCCAGCGAATCATTGGACAGGATCGCCCCGGCGCTGAGCTGGCGGCTGGTCACGGCGAGCTCGCTGAACGGCCCCTGGCTGCGCAGCGGGTCGCGGTCCTGCAGCATCACCACCGCATCGTCGAACGCCGCGCAGCGGTCGAGCTGGCCGAGGCTCGGCTCGGCGCGCAGCCGGTTGTGGCAGTCGCGGCTGGCGCTCGCCAGCGCGATCTCGTCGCGCGTCCGGAAGATCCGGGTCGCGTCGCGGACCGCGGCGTCGATTAGCGCGGCGCTCGGGTCCGAATCCATCGGGTCCGCCGCCGGCTCGCGGGCCGCAGCGACCGGCCGGTCGGCGCGCGGCGGCTTGAGCGGCCCGAGCGTGAACACCAGGGCGCCGACCGCGGCCACCGCGAGCGCCGCCCACGGCCAATCGTACCCCCGCCGCCCGGCCGGCGCCTCGTCGACCAGGATGAGGGCGCCCTTCGCGTCGCGCGCGCGCTTCAATTCGCGATAGGCGTGGATGATCTCGGTGGCCCGCTGGGCGTCGCCGCCCGAGCGGTCGGGATGGTGGACCTTGATCAGCTCGCGGTAAGCGCGCTCGACCGCGGCCCAGTCGGCGCCGGGCTCCAGTCCGAGGACGGCGTAAGCGGCGGCGTCGGCGACCATCGCGGCGCGTCTAATTCAGTCCGGCGGGACGTGGAAAGTGGCGCGAGTGACGGGGCTCGAACCCGCGACCTCCGGCGTGACAGGCCGGCGCTCTAACCGACTGAGCTACACCCGCGTTTTTTGGCGTGCGCGGCACCTAGGAGGGCGGTTGGGGAGTGTCAACCATGGCCGGCTGCATTTCCCGTTTCTCGTCTTCTTCCTCTTCGTCGGGGTCGCCGGCATGGGTCAAAGTACCGTGCTCGAACAGGAATCCGGCAATGTCCGGAGTGCCTGCCGCGGAGAAGACGGTCTTCAAAATGATCAGCAGCGGCACCGCCAGCAGCGCCCCTGTGGTCCCCCACACCCACGACCAGAAGGACAGCGAAACGAGGATCGCCAGCGGGCTGATCGTCAGCCGCTTGCCGACCACCATCGGGGTGAAGAAATTGGCCTCGACCAGGTGGAGGCTGACGAAGGCCGCCGGCGGCAGCATCGCGCCCCACACGTCGGGGTAGGTCATCAGTCCGCCGAGGAACAGCGCCAGGGCCGACGCGATCGGCCCCAGGTACGGGATGTAATTGAGCACCGCGACGATACCGCCCCACATCACCGGCGAGGGCATCCCCAGCCACCACAGCACCAGCGCGGTCAGGCCGCCGAGCCCGACGTTGATGAGCGTGATCGTGCCGAGATAGGTCGAGGTCGCGTCGACCACCTGCTGGATCACCCGGGCGGTGGTCAGCGCGCCCTCGAAGCTGCCGCGGCTGACGATCGTCTTCTTGCGCATCGCGGTCCAGCCGGCGAGGAAGAAGAAGATCACCAGCAGCGAGAAGAACAGCTGGATCAGCAGGTGCGGCGCGGAGCTGGTCAGGAGGCCGAGCATCGAGTTCGGAGCCTCGATCCGGACGGCGCGGGTCCGCTCCTGGGTGACGGCAATCTGCGAGACCGTGCGGTCGATGAACCGGTCGAGGTTCTTGTACAGGTCGAACACCGGCTCCAGCGCCGCCCGGACCTTCGGGATCTTGCCCGGGACCTGCGCCACCCAGTCGCTCGCCGGAACGACGATCGAGCCGATCGCGAACAGGGCTATGACGAGGAAGATGATGAGGCACAGGCCGGCGGCCAGTCGCGACGGCACCCCGCGCCGCTCGAACCATTCGAGCAGCGGCACGAGCGCGATCGCGACGACCAGCGCGGCGGTCACCGGCATGAAGAATTCGGCGCCAGCCCTGAGCGCGAACGGGATTGCGACGATCAGCCCGATCCCGGCGATCAGGGTCAGCGAAGCGAGCAGCCGGTCGCGCTTGACGGTGATCGTCTCGGCCAGCACGCGCGCCTCGTCGGCGGTCTCATCGTCGACCACGTGGCCGTGCTTGCGGGTCCGGGCATCCATCGGGCGCGAGCATAACCCGCCCCCAGTCCCGCCGCCAGCGGTCAGGCTGCCTCACCCGCCGAATGGCCAGAAATGATAGGGCACCCAGAATCGCGCGTGGTGGGCGAAGGTCAGCCAGGTGAATTGAACGACCGCGGCGTAGGCGATGACCAGGAAGGTCCCGAGCCCTTCGCTGGTAAAGACGCTGCGCGGCCGCGACAGCACCGCGACCTGGAGCGGAATCGTATACAGCGCGAGCCGGTCGATGGCAGCGCTCGACTGGACCACGATGAGCAGGAACAGGAAGCCGAAAGCCGCGAAGGAAAGATTGCGCCACAGGCGCCGCTCGCCCTCGGAAAAGCCTAGCTGGCGAGAGCGCAGCAGGAACAGCGCGGCCGGGACCACGCTCATCGCGACGCGGATTCCCGCGCCCTCGGCGGCGTAGCGGTAGTCGATGTAATTGGTGACCAGCCGGCCAACCGACGCGGACAGGAAGAAATTATAAAACAGATAGGTGATCGAAACGGCGACGAGCAGTCCGACGATGCGACCGCGTTCATTGGCCAGCGCGACCAGCGGCAGCGCGATTACCGCCGTCTTATGGAACGTCGCGGCGAGCGCGACATAGGCGGCAAAGCGAAGCACGGACCCCTTGCGCAGGTAGGAGGCGAGACCGGCGAGAATGAAGCCGATTGCGACGCCCTGTCTCGTGTAACCGATGGCGACGACGATCACGAGGTAAGGAATGGCGACGACCATCGCGAGCCACGGCCGCTGTTGCGCCTTGGCGAAGCGCATCAGCCCCCAGACGAAGATCGCGGCGCAGAGGAGGTTGACCAGCCATAGTTGGCCTCCGACTCGCCGGACCATGATGTTGACGAAGTAATAGCCAGGGTCGCCGATCGAACGCAGCGAGCCGACGGCTTCTTGGCGGGCATCGGCAAAAATTTCCTCGTACGGGATCCAGTCGGCTCCGACATGGTACCGGAGGCCGATCATCAGCGTCATCAGGACGCAGCCGACGAGAAACGGGATGTCGGTCCGAGCCGCCGTTCCAGCCGGCCGCGGGCGTTCCCGCGCGGCACCCACGGCGAAGTAGAGGAACAGAAGCCAGTAAACGACCAAGAGCGGCCCCTGTCCTAAGCCTTGAAGCCGCAGGCCACCCAGAACGGTGGTCCGTCGCGAAATTGGATTTCTTCGAGCCCGCTGGCCTGCATCATGCGCTCGATCTCGGCGCGGGTGAACCGTTGCTCGAGCCGCGTCCCGAAGCGGTCCAGCGCGTCGGTCCGCATGCTGTAGAAGCTGCGGTAGCGATATTCGGCGAGCGGCCAGTTGCCGACCGGGCGGCCAAGCTGCTCGGCGGCCGCCGCGGCTCGCGCCAGCGGCCAATAGACCAGCGCCGCGATCGCGCCGGTGATCGCCTTGCGGGGACCGAACGGAAGCCGCGAGATGCTACTCCGGCCGATTTCGGAGACTTTCCAGATGGACCGGAACCAAGCGGGTCGGTTGTCGAACGCGTAATAGATATAGACGAGGAACGGAGCGCCGGGCTTGAGCTTGGCGACGCAACGGGTGAGTGCCGCTCCGGTGTCTGGGATGTGGTGCAGGACGCCGATCGAATAACCGAAATCCTGACTTCCGTCCGGCATCGGCAGATGATCTACGTCGCGCTCGTGGAACGCGACGTTGGTGGCCGATGCGAGGCGCCGCCGCGCAACCGCCAGCGCCTTGACCGCTGGATCGATGCAGTGGAGACGGCCGACGCGCTCGGCGACCAGCGCCGCCCATCGCCCAGTGCCGCAGCCGAGGTCGAACCCTTCGGCATCGGGCGACAATCGGTCGAACGGAAAGAGCGAGAAATATTGATCGAACAGGCGATGCTGCTCGTCGCGCGGCAGTTCTTCCTGGGTGAAGGCCGCCCATTCCTCGCCGAAGCCCTCGACGGTGCGCCGGTCGATGTTGGCAGTTCGATCCGGAATCATTCACGCACCCCGTCGCAGTTGCGGCGAACGAGGGGTGTAGTGGCTGCGATTCCTAGCGCAACCGGGCGGCGAGCTTGAGGTCGAGCGCGCTGTGCTCGGGGATGACGACCCGCAGCTTGCGGCTGGCGAAGTCGATCGAGACCTTCTTGAACGCCTTCATCGCGTTCATCCCCAGCAGCAGCGCGGGTTTCTTGTCGAACCCGAGCGTCTTGAACGTATGCGCATCGGCGAACACGACCAGCAGGTCCTTCAGCGTCACGCCGCCGATCTCG
>DASRAY010000041.1:0-3664 GCA_035637935.1 Sphingomicrobium sp. | reverse complement strand
GCGGCGCTCGAGCGCTTCCGTGGCGCGGCTCTGAAGCTCGGACGCAATGTCGTCGTCGAGGCCTTCGATCGACGCGATCTCGTCGACCGGGACGTAGGCGACTTCCTCGAGGCTGGTGAAGCCTTCGGCGACCAAAAGCTGCGACAGGGTCTCGTCGACGTCGAGCTCGTTCTGGAACAGGGCCGAGCGCTCGACGAACTCGCGCTGGCGCTTCTGGCTGGCGTCCGCCTCGGTCAGGATGTCGATCTGCGAGGCGGTGAGCTGGCTGGCGAGCCGGACGTTCTGGCCGTGGCGGCCGATCGCCAGGCTGAGCTGGTCGTCGGGGACCACGACCTCGATCCGGCTCTCCTCCTCGTCGATGACGACGCGGCTGACGGTCGCCGGCTGCAAGGCGTTGACGACGAAGGTTGCGAGGTCCTGGCTCCACGGGATGATGTCGATCTTCTCGCCCTGCAGCTCCTGGACCACCGCCTGAACGCGGCTGCCCTTCATGCCGACGCAGGCGCCGACCGGGTCGATCGAGCTGTCGTGGCTGATCACGCCGATCTTGGCGCGGCTGCCCGGGTCGCGGGCCGCAGCCTTGATCTCGATGATGCCGTCGTAAATCTCGGGCACTTCCTGGGCGAACAGCTTCTTCATGAAGTCGGGATGGGCGCGCGACAGGAAGATTTGCGGGCCGCGGGCCTCGCGCCGCACCGACATGATCAGCGAGCGGATGCGGTCGCCGACGCGGACCATTTCGCGCGGGATCTGCTGGTCGCGGCGGATGACGCCTTCGGCGCGGCCGAGGTCGACGACGACGTGGCCGAACTCGACCCGCTTGACCACGCCGGTGATGATCTCGGCGGCGCGATCCTTGAATTCCTCGTATTGGCGCTCGCGCTCGGCGTCGCGGACCTTTTGGAAGATCACCTGCTTGGCGGCCTGGGCGGCGATTCGGCCGAACTCGATCGGCGGCAGCGGGTCGACGATGAAGTCGCCGACCGCGGCGCCATTCTGCAGCTTCTGCGCGCTTTTCTCGTCGATCTGCTTGAAATAATCCTCGACCTCCGGAACGACCTCGAGCACCCGCCACAGGCGCAGGTCGCCGGTCTCGGGGTCGAGCTTGGCGCGGATGTCGTTCTCGGCGCCGTAGCGGGCGCGGGCGGCGCGCTGGATCGCGTCCTCCATGGCCTCGATGACGATGCCCTTGTCGATCAGCTTCTCGCGCGCGACGGCGTCGGCGATCGCGAGCAGTTCCGCCTTGTTGGCGCTGACGGCGGCGGGTGCGGTAGCCATGTCTGTATTCAACCTTCCATCTTGATCGTGTCGGCGCCCTCTGTGCTGAGCGGCGCCGTGGCTTTGATGAGCTTGTCGGTCAAGAGCAGCTTGGCCGACGAGATTTCGGAAAAAGACAGTGCGTGGGATTCGTCGTTCTTGGTGCGGATCAGCACCAGATCGCCTTCGAGGCCGCGCAATACCCCAGTGAACTGCTTCCGACCTTCATGGGGCTCGGCCAGCGTCAGGCGTGCGTCGTAGCCCTTCCAGTCGGAAAAATCCTTGAGCCGAGTCAGCGGCCGGTCGATCCCGGGCGAGCTGACCTCGAGCCGGTAGCTGCCCGCGATCGGGTCGGCGAGATCGAGGACTTCCGACAGGCGCCGCGAGATCCGTTCGCAATCGGAGAGGTCAAGCTGGCGCGTGTCGGGCCGCTCGGCCATCACCTGCAGAGTCGGGTCGGACGCTCCCCCGATCATCGCCAGGCGCACGAGATCGTAGCCGAGGTGCTTCACCTCGGGCCCAATCAGCCGCTCCAGTCCGGCGATGTCCGCCACGCAATGTCCTTCACCAGAACCCCAAACACCTCTCGGACCGGAGCCGTGGGGCCCCAGCCTCAGGCATCTGACGATGTCGAGGAGAGAGCCGCGATATAGGCGCGGCTTGGTTCTTCCGCAAGCGAAGTTAGCGGCCGAGCGCTGCGTTCTCGGCGCGGATACGGATGGCGAGGGCGGCGGCGTTCAGCGCCGAGAAGATCAGGGCGACCGGCCACAGGCCGAACACCAGCGGCAGGACCACGATCTCCGCGACCACCACCAGGTAGTTCGGGTGGTTGACGAAACGGTACGGGCCGCGGCGCACCAGCGGCGCTTCGGGCAGGACGATGATCCGCGTCGTCCAGCGCGGGCCGAGGCTGGCCAGCACCCAGATGCGGGCGATCTCGACGATCACGAACATCGCCAGCCAGAAGATGTCGAGCGGACGGTCGAGGCCGAACCACCACAAGGTTGCGAGCCACAGGCCATGGACCGCGACGATCAGCGGATAATGGCCGGGGGCATGCTCGCGCGCGCCCTGCGAGAGCAGGCGGCGGGTGTTTCGGTTCGCCAGCCACAGCTCGCCGAGGCGCTGCAGCGTGACCAGCGCGAGGATCAAGAGGTTGAGCGTCACGCGGCTTCGAGCAGCAGCCCGGCGCAGGTGAAGCCAGGTCCGAAAGCAGTCATTAGCACCTTGTCCGGCAGGCCCTGCGCGAGCAGCCGCTCGAGCACGAACATCACCGTCGGCGCGCTCATATTGCCATAGTCGCGCAACACTTCGCGCTCGAGGTTGAGCTCGCCCTGGTTCAGTTCGAGCGCGGTCTCGATCGCGTCGATCACCTTGACCCCGCCGGGATGGCAGCACAGCCGGTCGATCTCGTCGCGGCCGATCCCGAGCTTCGCGCACATTTCGTCGACCGCATCGGCCAGTTCGGCTTCGATGAACGGCGGGATCGCGCGGTCGAAGACGACCGCCAGGCCCGGGTCCTCGACGTCCCAGCCCATGATCCGGAGCGTATTGGGCCAGATCTTTTCGGCCGAGCCGGTGATCCGCGCGAGGCTGTGCTTGCCGCTGGTCACGACGGCGGCGGCGGCGCCGTCCCCGAACAGTGCGGTGGCGACGACCGCGGCCGGGTCGTCGCTGTCGAGCCGGATCGAGATCGAACAGGTCTCGACCGTGACGAACAGCCAGAAGGTCCCGGGCTCGGCGGCGGCGAGCCGGCTGGCGATCGACAGGCCGTTGACTCCACCGGCACAGCCAAGGCCGAACACCGGAACCCGGCGGATGTCGGTGCGGAAGCCGACCCGGCCGAACGCCCGGGCCTCGAGGCTGGGGGTGGCGATGCCGGTCGTCGACACGGTGACGACGCCGTCGATCTGGTCCGGCGCCAGGCCCGCTTTCGCGCTCGCCGCCGTCGCCGCATCGACGAACAATTGCTCGGCGGCATCGAGGTACAGCGCGTTGCGGTCGTGCCAGCCGTGCGACTGCGCGTACCAGTCGTGCGGGGCGACGATATGGCGGCGCGCGATCCCGGCATTGTCGAACACGCCGGACAAGCGGTCGAACAGCGCCTTCCGCCCGAAGGACTCCCGCGCCAGCGCCTTGGCTTGCGCCTGTTCAATGACGTGCGGCGGAACCGCCGTGGCAAGCGAGAGGAGACTGCATTGTTGCATTCGCATGGGCCTTCAGACTGGACCTAGATCATTCCGTACGCCGTACAAGCTGAAGGCCTCGCATGCCGGCTGGCCCGCCGGGGGCACGAGCGGGCCAGCCGTAAGCTGGATCGCAGGGGGCGAACCAGCCTGAACGATTACCCGCCGTCCGGCCGGTCCGGACCCCTGAAGCAGGCGATGTCGTACTGGGAAACCGATGC
>DASRAY010000040.1:0-4624 GCA_035637935.1 Sphingomicrobium sp. | reverse complement strand
CCTGACCCGGCTTCCAGCGCCCAACGGCAAGCTCCAGACCGAAGGGCTGACGGTCGCCGGAGCCGACCGCCGGATCCTGCTCGCTCAAGTCACGTTCGACGTCGAAGCGGGCGAGTGCGTGGCGATCGTCGGGCCGAGCGGCGCGGGCAAATCGACCCTGGTCCGGGCGCTGGCCGGCGGCCTCGTCCCGACCGCCGGCATCATCCGCTACGACGGCGCCGACCAGCGCAACTGGGATTCGGAGGAGCTCGCCCGCCATATCGGGTACATGCCGCAGGAGCCGTCGCTGTTCGCCGGCACGATCAAGGAGAACATCTCGCGCTTCGCCGGCCTGCTCGGCGAGGACGACCACGAGATCGACGAAGCCGCCGTCGCGGCCGCCCAGGCGGCCGGCGCGCATGACATGATCCTGCGCCTGCCCGGCGGTTACGACCATCGGCTCGGGCTCGGCGGACGCGGCCTCTCGGTCGGCCAGGCGCAGCGCATCGCCCTCGCCCGCGCCTTGTTCCGCAACCCGACCTACCTGATGCTCGACGAACCCAATGCCAATCTCGACGCGGAAGGGGACCAGCAGCTGATCGAACGGCTCGGCGCATTGAAGGCGCAGGGCGCGACCATCCTGGTCGTCGCCCACCGCTTGAGCGTGCTGCCGATCATCGACAAGCTGATGGTCATTCGCGACGGCCGGCTGGCAATGTACGGGCCGCGCGACCAGATCATCGCCCAGATCACGCCAAGGCTGGCGCCGTCGCAGGCGGCCGCGGGCGGGAAAGGAAACGCATGAGCTCGAACGCCCTGGAATTGTCGCCCGGCCGGGCGCTCCAGCCCGTGTTCCAGCCGGGCGAGACCGGCACCGACGATCCACGCCACGAGATCCGGACCGGAGCGATCGTCGCCGTGCTGTTCTTCGTGCTGTTCCTCGGCTGGGCGTCCGTCGCCCGGCTCGACGCGGCCGCTCAGGCGCCCGGCAAGCTGGTCGTCTCCGGGCAGCGCCAGACCGTCCAGCACCGCGAGGGCGGGGTCGTCGCGGAGATCCTCGTCAAGGAGGGCGATCGGGTCAAAAAGGGCCAGATCCTGATCCGCCTCGCCGGCGGCGAGGTGCTGGCGCAGGAACGCGCCCTGACCGCCCAGGCGATCGGCTTGCTCGCCCAGCGCGCGCGGCTCGACGCCGAGCAGGCCGGCCGGTCGACCATCACCCCGCCGATCGAGTTCGCGTCGCTCAAGCCGGAGGACCGCGCCGCGGCGGCGGAATCGCTGCGCATCCAGCAGAGCCAGCTGCGGACTCGGGCGGCGGTGCTCCGCTCCCAGGAGGGAGCGTTCGGCGAGCGCGCCGGCCAGGCCCATAGCCAGGGGCAGGGTTACGCGAAGCAGATCGCCGCGATCGACGAGCAGGTGAAATTGCTCGACGACGAGCTCAACGGGATGCGGGCGGTGGCGGAAAAAGGCTTCGTCTCCAAGAACCGCATCCGCGCCCTGGAGCGGGCCCGGGCCGACCTGATGGGCCAGCGCGGGCAGTATGTCTCGACCATCTCCCAGACGCAGGGTCAGGCGAGCGAGAGCCGGCTCCAGTCGCTCGAGGCGCAGAGCAATTATTACGAGCGGATCGCGACCGAGCTGCGCGAGGTCAACGCCAGCCTCAACGACGTCCTGCCGAAGCTGGCGGCGGCCCGCGACCAGCTCGCCCGCAGCGAGATCCGGGCGCCGGCCGAAGGCGCGGTGGTTGGGCTGACGGTGTTCACCGCGGGCGGCGTGGTCGAGCCCGGCGCCAAGCTGATGGACATCGTGCCGGACCGCATGCCTTTGACCGTCGAAGCGCGCCTGGCCTCGTCCGACGGCGACGATGTGCGCCCCGGCCAGGAGGCCTTCGTCCGCTTCGAGACGCTGCATGAGCGCGCGCTGTCGGCGCTCAAGGGCAAGGTGATGCGGGTGTCGGCGGACGCCTTCACCGACGAGCGGACCGGCCAGTCCTATTACACCGCCGAAATCGATATCCCGCGGTCCGAGCTCGAGAAGATCCGCGAGTTGCGCGGCGCCGATGCGCTGCGCGCCGGGCTGCCGGTCTCGGTCACGGTGCCGATCCGCAAGCGGACAGCGCTGCAATATGCCTTCGAACCGCTGGCCTCCGCGATGCGGCGGTCATTCAAGGAGCATTAGGCAGCGCTGCCCGGGACGCGCGGGCCGGTCAGCCGCCGAACAGCATGTAGCCGGTGAGGTCCGTCACATGGACGTCGGTCAGGGTCAGGGTGGCCCCCGACGCCATCACGAACTGGCTGTCCAGGTCGCCGTCGCCGTCGGCATCGACCGAATGCAGCGTCGCGACGTGGGTCCCGAACGAATTGTAGACCTCGAACCCGTCGTACAGCTTGCCCATGTGGCCGCCGAGATAGCCGTCGTAGACGCCCGTCTGGCTGTCGAGCAGGATGTAGTCCGGAGTGCGGACGTCGAAGTCGGTGATCACGTCGTGGCCGCTGTTGGCGCGGAACACGAACGTGTCGCGGCCTTCGCCGCCGGTCAGCGTGTCGTTGCCCTGGGCGCCTTCGATCCAGTCGTTGCCCCGGCCGCCGCTGACGCTGTCGTCGCCGGCCGAGCCGATCAGGCGGTCGCCCTTGCTAGTTCCCTTGAGTCTCATGTCTCAGCTCCCGTTGTCGCTGGGCGACACAGACGCCGTCGCGCAGTGACCGGGAGAATCGGGTGCCGGGAGTTGTGATTCGGTTAACCGGCGGAACCCACACCGCGACGACCCGTCCCGGAATGGGACGAGTTTCCTAGGTAAATCCAGCGGATACCGCTGCGGGCTTATCGAAAGATAAGTGGGAACGGTTTAAAAATCGTTAAATACACTGGCCTTCAACGGGGCGAGTCGACCCCGGTTTTGGATGAGCATGCGACGCTCCGGTAGGCTCGGACCAGCGTCCCGGCCGTACCGTCGCGTTGCCCTTGGCTGGAGTGGGGCAATGGCTGACGAAATCATCGACGTAACAGTATTCGACGACGACAGCACACCCGCAGACGAGAGCCTGGTCGATGTTAACGGCCTGCTGATCACGCACCCCGAGGGTGGCGCGATTGCCGGAACGGGCGGCTACCAGCCGTTCCTTCGCCAGAACAATAGTGACGGCTCGACCCAAGGCTTCAACACCAGCGATGCCGACACGTTCAAGCACGAGACCGACGAAGGCCTCGACATGGACAAGGCCTGGACCACGTCGCTCAAGGTCGGCGACCTGCCGATCGTCATGATCGACGGCGTCGCTTATTACGAAATCCGCCTCGATCTGAACGAACCGAACAGCGGCGTTGATGACGGCGGCGCTTCCAGCATCCTGCTCGAACTGTCCGAGTTCCAGATCTACACGTCCGACCGGCAGGCGACGCTGGCCGATTATACCGCTGGGTCGGGAACGGTTCTCGGCAGCGACTTCGACCTCGTCTACGACCTCGACAGCGGCGGCGTCGACCGCTCGCTCATCCTGACCGACGGGCCGTCGGGCAGCGGCAGGGACGATTATATCTTCTACATTCCGGTGTCGGACGTCGGAACCGATCCCGACCTCAATTTCACTCTGTTCGCGCAGTTCGGCCCGCAGCCCCAGGAAGAAGCGACCTTCGAAGAGTTCCGCATCCAGAACACCGCGCAGCTCGACGGCGTGAAGTTCAACGACCTCGACAGCGACGGCGTGCGCGATGCCGGCGAAGACGGCCTCGAAGGCTTCGTCATGTACATCGACGCCAACGGCAACGATCTGCTCGACACCGGCGAGGTGACCGCCGTGTCGGACGCCGACGGCAATTTCAGCTTCCACGGCCTGATCGCCGGCACTTATGTCGTTCGCGAGATCCTGAGCGAGGACGACATCTCCGCCGCGGTCAAGGCCTCGCCCGGCTACGATGCCGGCGACTATCTGCCGCCGGACGGTTTCTGGGTCCTGACCACCGGCGTCGGCGGCGATCATGAGTTCGAGATCGTCAAGAGCGGCAGCGACCTCGGCGACGCCACCATCGAGGTCGGCAACCACGAGCTCAACCCGTCGATCACCATCGACAAGAGCGCCGCCGGCTATGGCGATTGCGCCGACACGGTCGGCGAGACCATCACCTACACGGTGCTCGTCACCAACGACGGCGACACGGTGCTGAGCAACGTCGTGCTCAAGGATTCGTTCGAGGGCGGGGGCGACGTGGTCATCGGCAGCCCGACGGGCGACGACGGCAACGGCACGCTCGATCCGGGCGAGACCTGGACCTACACCTACACCCACGAGGTCAACCAGGACGACATCGACGGCAACGGCGGCGGCGACGGATCGATCGACAACACCGCGACGGTGACAGCCGACTCCGATCAGACGGATTCGACCGTAACCGACAATGACGACGCCACGGTCGAGGTGTGCCAGAATCCGGGGATTGCCATCGACAAGATCGCCGCTCTCGACGACGACGGCGACTGCGTCGACGAAGACGGCCACATCATCAACTACACCTACTCCGGCACCAACACCGGCAACGTCGCGCTCGATAACGTGGTTGTGGTCGACGACAAGGTCACGGTCGTGGCCGACGACGCCGACAACGATGGCCATAATGACGGCGACACCGACGATGACGGCCTGCTCGACGTCAA
>DASRAY010000039.1:0-33348 GCA_035637935.1 Sphingomicrobium sp. | reverse complement strand
GAGGAAGAGGTGATCTCGATGAACCGTCGCCTCGGCGGCGATGCCTCGCTCAACGCGCCGCTTCGTTCCGACGGCGACACCGGCGGCGAGTGGCAGGACTGGCTGGTCGACGATTCCCCCGACCAGGAGGAGCTCTTGGCCGAGAGCGAGGAGCTCGACAACCGCAAGAAGCTGCTCAAGGACGCCATGGGCGTCCTCAATGAGCGCGAGCGGCGCATCTTCGAGGCGCGGCGGCTGGCGGAGGAGCCGGCAACGCTGGAGGACCTGTCGGCCGAGTTCGGCGTCTCCCGCGAGCGTATCCGCCAGATCGAGGTGCGCGCGTTCGAGAAGCTCCAGTCGGCGCTGCTGCGGCTCGCCGGCGAGCGGAGATTGCTCCCGGCCGCCTAGGCAAGATCGTCATTGCGAGCATAGCGAAGCAATCCAGTACAACTTCGACCGGATTGCTTCGTCGCGTTCGCTCCTCGCAATGACGAGGGCGGAACGCAACCGCCTCTTGCCTTCCGCGAAAAACAGGCGGACGGTGAATGTTTCACATAGGCGCCCGAGCGCCTGCCTCAGAGCGACTCGCGCGCCCGAACGGGACGAAGGGAGAGTCGCATGGCCGGAGAACCAACCAAAGGCACCCGAGTAATCGCGCTGGTGGGACCCGCCGGCGCGGGAAAGACCAGCCTTGCCGAAGCGATGCTGTTCGCAGCCGGAACCACCGACCGCCTGGGGTCGACGGCCAACGGCTCCAGCATCGGCGATTCGAGCCCGGAAGCCCGCCAGCGCGGCGGCTCGACCGAGCTCAACCTCTACAATTTCGATTATCTCGGCGATCAATATGCGATCATCGACGTGCCAGGCTCGGTCGGTTTCGCCGCCGACGGCGCGCGGGCGGTCGCCATCGCCGACCTCGCCATCGTGGTCGTCGATCCGGATCCGGCCCGGGCGCCGCTTGCCGCCCCTGCCCTGCGCGCGCTCGACGAACTCGGCATCCCGCACCTGATCTTCGTCAACCGGATCGACCAGGCGCACGGCCGGGTGCGCGACCTCTTGTCCGCGCTCCAGCCGATGAGCGTGTCGCCGCTGATCGCGCGCCAGATTCCGATCTGGGACGGCGAGAAGGTCAGCGGCTTCGTCGACCTGGCGCTCGAATATGCGTTCAAATATCGCGCCGGGCAGGAATCGGAGCGGATCGAGATCCCGTCCGAGCTTCACGATCGCGAAGTCGAGGCGCGCACCCAGATGCTCGAGCAGCTTGCCGATCACGACGACGAATTGCTCGAACAATTGCTGATGGACGAGACGCCGAGCCGCGAGAAGGTGCTGAAAGACCTCGCGCGGGAAACCGGCGAAAGCCTCGGCGTCTCGGTCCTGTTCGGGAGTGCGACCGGCTCATGGGGCGTGCGGCGCCTCCTGAAGGCGTTGCGCCACGAGGCGCCCGACGCGGAGGCCGCGAGCGCCCGGCTGAGCGTCTCGGACCCCGCGATCTATGCGTTCAAGGTGCTGCACGGCTCGATCGGCCGGCTGGCCTTGTCGCGGGCGCTCGGCGGGCGGATCGCCGAAGGATCGGACGTCAAGACCGAAGGCGGAGACCATGCGCGCGTCGGCTCGCTGTTCAAGGTGCAGGGCGAAAAAACCCAGAAGGTGTCGGAGGCCCGCAACGGCGATCTCATTGCAGTTGCCAAGGTCGATGACGTCAAGCCCGGGCACTGGCTAGGCACCGGCAAGCTCCCGCCGCCGGTTGCCGTCGACCTGCCGGCGCGCAACTGCGCCTTCGCGATCGAGCCGGCCGACCGCAAGGACGACGTCAAGCTGTCCGGCGCCCTCCAGCGCCTGACCGAGGAGGATGCCGCGCTGATCATCGAGCATGACGATGCCGCCCACGAAATCCGGCTGCGCGGAGTGAACGACGAGCATCTCAACACCGTCCTCGCGCGGCTCAAGCGCCGCTACGGGGTCGAGGTGAAATCGCACCCGCCGGCGGTCGGCTATCGCGAATCGGTGCGCAAGCCGGTGCGCCAGCACGGCCGCCACAAGAAGCAGTCGGGCGGCCACGGCCAGTTCGGCGACGTGATCATCGAGATCCGCCCGGTCGGCCGCGGCGAAGGCTTCCAGTTCGAGGAGAAGATCCACGGTGGCTCCGTGCCCAAGCAGTGGATCCCGGCGGTCGAGGACGGCGTGCGCGAGGCGATGGTCAAGGGCCCGCTCGGCTTCCAGGTGGTCGATGTCGCGGTCACCCTGGTCGACGGCAGCTACCACAGCGTCGACAGCTCCGAGCTCGCCTTCCGCCTCGCCGGCCGGCTGGCGATGCAGGAGGCGCTCGCCGCCGCCAGTCCGCACCTCCTCGAGCCGATGCACAAGCTGACCGTCGTCTGCCCGTCGAACGCGACCAGCCGGATCACCTCGGCGGTCGCGGGGCGGCGCGGCCAAATGCTCGGCATGGGTCCGCGCGACGGCTGGACCGGCTGGGACCGGATCGACGCGCTGATCCCCGAGGCCGAGCTGTCCGGGCTCGAGGCCGAGCTGCGGTCGCAAAGCCAGGGCCTCGCGACCTACGAGGCCGAGTTCGACCATCTCGCAGAATTGAACGGCCCGCTGGCCGACAAGGTGATCCAGCAACGGGTGCCGGAGCCCGCTTAGTTCCTCCCTGCGATCGCAGCTCGTGGGGAGGGGGACCATCGAACGGAGATTCGATGGTGGAGGGGTAGAAGGCGCCGGGCGCCAGTTACCCCTCCACCATGCTCCGCATGGTCCCCCTCCCCATCGCCACGCGATGGGGAGGAACTTCGGGCGCGACAGCCCCCTCGCCTTCTCCTAATGGCACCGCCATGAAGCACTGGTTCAAGGACCAGCATTTTCGTTCGCTGCTCAAGAACAGCAGCTATCTCGCGGGGTCCCGGGGGGTCGCGGCCGTCTGCTCGCTGGTCACGCTCGCGCTCGCCGGACGCGGGCTCGGAGTGGTGCTGTTCGGCACCCTGATCCTCATCACCAGCTTCACCAAGGCCGCCAGCGGCATCGCCAAGTTCCAGTCGTGGCAGCTGATCGTCCGTTACGGCGGACAGGGCCTGGCGGCGGGCAACCCCGAGCAGTTCAAGTCGTCGACCGGCTTCGCCGCCGCGCTCGACATCTTGAGTGGCATTGTCGGGATGATCGCCGCCGTCCTGTTGCTGCCGTTCATCGCCCGCTGGGTCGGGATCGACCAGCAATATCTGTGGCTGGCGATGCTCTACTGCACGCTGCTCCCGACGCAGGGCGCGGCGAGCCCCAACGGCGTGCTGCGGACGCTCGACCGCTTCGACCTGATCAGCTGGTCGAGCACGCTGACCCCGATCAGCCGCTCGATCCTGATTACCATTGCCTTCCTCGCCGGCGCCCCGCTGCCGGCCTATGTCGGGATCTGGTTCATCACCGACCTCGGCGGCGACCTCTACCAATGGTTCCTCGCCTGGCGCGAGCTTCGGCGCCACGGCCTGCATGCGGGAATCCGGCCGACGCTCAAGCCGACCGACCTCCCCGGCGCCTGGCGCTTCGCCATCCAGATCAACCTGGCGAGCGGCATCCAGACGGTGTGGGGACCGGTCGCGCGGCTCGCCGTCGGCGGCTTGCTCGGCCCGGCCGGCGCGGCCCTGTTCGGGGTTGCCTCGAACCTCGCCGACAGCGCGCAGAAGCCCGCGGACCTGCTCGGCAAGGCTTTCTACCCGGAAATCGTCCGGATGGACCTCAAGTCGAAAAAGCCGTGGAAGCTGATGCTGCGCAGCGCCGCGCTCGCCACCGCCATCGCCGCGGTTGGCGTGCTGATCATCGTGCTCGGCGGCAAGCCGCTGATCGGCCTGCTGTTCGGCAAGGCCTTCCTCGGCGCCTATGAGCCGCTGCTGGTCCTGACGCTGGTGCCGGTCCTCGGCGTCTTGAGCTTCCCGCTCGCGCCGATGCTGTATGCGCTCGGCAAGGCCGGCGGGCCGCTGCGCGCCCGGCTGATCGCCAGCGTCGTCTTTTTCGTCGCGCTCGCGCCGCTCAGCCTTGCCTTCGGCGTGGTCGGCGCCGCCGTCGCCTTCGTCCTGGCGACCGCGACCAACGTCGGCGTGATGATCGCGCAGCTGTTGGGCCAGTATCGCCACCGTCGCGCCGCGCGCTAGGCGAGGCCGCCGACCACCGCCACGGGCCGCCAGTCGCCGAGCCCGTGGCGGCCCGCGAAATCGGGCGGGATCGGGCCGCCGCCGTGGATCCCGCCGCTGACGAACACCGCGTCGAAGCCCATCCGGGCGGCGCCGAGCATGTCGGTCTGGAGCCCGTCGCCGACCGCCAGCACGGCGTCGCCCGGCGGATCGCCGGCGAGGCGCAGCGCGTGGCGGTAGATCGCCGGGTACGGCTTGCCGTACCAGCGCACGCGGCCGCCGAGCTGTTCGTAGATGTCGGCGAGCGCCCCGGCGCAGGGCTCGGGCACGCCGCCGAACAACACCACGCGGTCGGGGTTGAGGCAGTGGAGCACGACGCCGCGCCGCGCCCAGCGCTCGAGATCGCCGCGATACTGCGCGACGTCCGGCCGCGACTCCTCGAGCCCGCTGCAGGCGAGGTCGGTAAAATCGGGGCCGGCGACGAGCGGCACCTGCCGGCTCTCGAGGACTGCCCGGTCGTCCGCGGTCCCGAGAAACCCGACCGGACGGCCGAGCTCGAGCAGCGCCGCGATCCCGGCTTCGCCGCTGGTCGCGATGCCGTCCCACGCCCCGCGCGGCAGGCCGAGCCCGTCGAGCTGCTGCGCGACGGCCGACGCGGTGCGCGGGGCATTGGTGATGAGGATCACGGTGCGCCCGGCGCGGCGCCACTCCGCCAGCCGTTCGGCCGCGGTCGGGTACAAGCGCACGCCGTCGTGGACGACTCCCCAGATGTCGCACAGGATCAGGCGATAGCGGGGATCGAGCGAATCCCAGAAGCTCATAGGGTCCGGCCGCTGTTCACCGGCCCGCCCTAGCGGATGCTTTCGGCGGCTGGGAAGCTTGACGGCGCGTTCCGTCATTGCGAGCGAAGCGAAGCAATCCAGGCTCGAGCGACGTTTGCTGGATTGCTTCGTCGCTGCGCTCCTCGCAATGACGGGAAGAAGGGGAACGACTGTGGCGAGAAACCTGACGCGATTCATTTTGTTCGCGCTCGTGCTCGGGATCATCACCGGCCTCGCGCTTCACCTGGCGATCAACGACGGAACGCCGGCGAGCCAGGCGCGCCTCGCCAAGATCGCTGAATATCTGAGCATCGTCACCACTTTGTTCCTGCGCCTGATCAAGATGATTATCGCGCCGCTGGTGTTCTCGACCCTGGTCGCGGGCATCGCGCACATGGGCGACATCGCCGCGCTCGGCCGCGTCGCGGTGCGCTCGCTTGGCTGGTTCATCGGCGCCAGCCTCGTGTCGCTGACGCTTGGCCTGATCCTCGTCAACACGCTCCAGCCGGGCGTCGGCCTAAACCTGCCGGTCCCGCCCGCAACGGCGGCGAGCGGGATTGAAACTGCCGCATTCAACCTCAAGGATTTCGTCTCGCACGTCGTGCCGCAGTCGATCTTCGAAGCGATGAGCACCAACGAGATCCTGCCGATCGTCATCTTCTCCTGTTTCTTCGGGGTCGCGCTCACCGCGATCGGCGACAAGGGCAAGCCGATCGTCGTCGGCGTCGAGGCGCTGGTTAAAGTGATGCTCCAGGTGACCAATTATGTGATGCGGTTCGCCCCGTTCGCGGTGTTCACGGCGGTGACCGGCGCGCTCGCCGAGAAGGGCCCGACGATCATCGCCACGCTCGGCAAGTTCGTCGGCAGCTTCTATCTCGGCCTGGCGATCCTCTGGGCGCTGCTGATCGGCGCCGCGTTCGTCATCGTCGGCCCGCGCACCCGCCACCTCGTCCGCTACATCCGCGACCCGGTCGTCCTCGCTTTCTCGACCGCCTCGTCCGAAGCCGCCTACCCGCGCACGCTCGAGGCGCTCGATCGCTTCGGGGTGCCGCCGCGGATCGCCAGCTTCGTCCTTCCATTGGGCTATTCGTTCAACCTCGACGGGTCGATGATGTACATGACCTTCGCGACGATTTTCATCGCCCAGGCCTACGGCATCGACCTGACCATCGGCCAGGAGATCACTATGCTGCTGGTGCTGATGGTCACCTCAAAGGGCATGGCCGGCGTGCCCCGTGCCAGCCTGGTGGTGATCGCCGCGACCATGTCGATGTTCAACATCCCCGAGGCCGGCCTGCTCCTGATCCTCGCCGTCGACCATTTCCTCGACATGGGCCGTTCGGCGACCAACGTCGTCGGAAACGCGGTCGCGTCGAGCGTCGTCGCGCGCTGGGAGGGCACGCTCGACCCGGTCGAGCCCGCCGACATCGAGCCGCCGCACGCGCCGTCGCACGTCAAGCGAACGGGCAAGGTACCCGACCACTTCTGATGCTCGAGGTCGCCGGGATCGACCTGCTGCCGCCGCTTGCGCAGTTCCTCGCCTTCGCGCTCGCCGGCCTGGCGCTCAACATCGTTCCCGGCGCCGACATGACCTTCGTCATCGCCAGCGCGGCGAAGGGCGGCCGCCGCGACGGCGTGATCGCCGCGCTCGGGATTGGCGGCGGAACCCTGGTCCACATCCTCGGCGCGGTGCTCGGTCTGTCGGCGATCCTCGCAGCGTCGCAGACGGCGTTCACCCTGATCAAATGGGTCGGTGCCGCCTATCTCTTCTATATCGCCGTTTCGCTGCTTCGCTCGGGCCGTGGCGATCAAGACCGTCGAGACGGCATTGCGCGTCAGTCGGGCTGGCGCCTGCTTCGCGCGGCCGCGCTGGTCAATGTCCTCAACCCCAAGGTCGCACTCTTCTTTCTCGCCTTCCTGCCGCAGTTCGTCGATCCGCGCGCGACCGCGCCGGCGCTCCAGATCCTGTGCCTGGGCCTGTGGTTCGACCTCGTCGGCACCATCGTGAACGTCATCGTCGCGATCATTGCCGCCGACGCTTCGGCTCGCCTGCGGCACGTGACCTGGCTCGGCCGCGCGGCGCGCTATGTCGCGGCGACGGCGATGGGCGCGCTGGCGCTTCGCCTCGCCTTCGCCGAGCGGCGCTAGCCGCGTTCGACCCGGCGCGGGGAGTCGTCGCCGAACGGCTGGTCGATGCTCGGCGGCGGCTGGGTGAAGAATTTCGGACCGGCCTCGGTCATGTGCCAGCAATCCTCGAGCCGCACCCCGAACTTGCCGGGGATGTACAGCCCGGGCTCGTCGGAAAAGCACATGCCCGGCGCCAGCGGCGTCGTCTCGCCGTGGACCAGGTTGACCGGCTCGTGCACTTCCATGCCGATGCCGTGGCCGGTGCGGTGCGACAGGCCGGGCAGCCGGTAGCCGGGACCGAAGCCCCAGCTCTCGTAGACCTTGCGCACCGCATCATCGACCGCTCCCGCGGGCAGGCCGACCTTCGCCGTCTCGATCGCGATCTGCTGGCCGCGATGGACCTGGTCCCACAGCTTGCGCTGCTCGGCCGACGGGGTGCCGACGACGAACGTCCGGGTGATGTCGGCCTGATAGCCGTGGACCGCGCTGGTGCAGTCGAGCAGCACGATGTCGCCCTTCTGGACGACGTGCGGCTTCTTGCTGCCGTGCGGATAGGCCGACGCCTCGCCGATCAGCACCAGCCCGCCGTCATAGGCCGACCCCATCCGCTTGTGGACGGCGGCGATCATCGCATCGATGTCGCCCGGCGTCATGCCGACCCTGGTCCGCTCGCCCGCGTAGCGCAGCGAGGCGAGCATGATGTCGTTGGCCGCCTGCATCAGGGCCAGCTCGGCCGGCGACTTGATCATCCGCTGGGCGCGGACCACCGGGTTGGCGTTGACGATCGCGGCTCCCGGAAGCTGCTGCTTCAGCCGGTCCATGATCCAGTAGCGGTCGGTTTCCTCGAACGCGACGGCGCGGTCGGCGACGCGGCGTTCGTGGAGAAAATCCGCGACCAGCCGAAGCGGCTCCTCGTCCTCGTTCCAGGTGCGGATTTCGGCCGGGACCTGGAGCATCTCGGCGATGCTCGGTCGTTCGAAGAAGGGCGTGACGATGATCGGGTCACCCTCGGCCGGGATGACCGCCGCGGTCAGCCGCTCGCTCCGCCACCATTGGACTCCGGTGTAATAATCGAGGCTCGGCCCGGACTCGACGAGGACGGCGCCGATTCCCGCGCTGCGCATCAGCTCCTTGGCCCGGGCGAGCCGCCGCCCGCGCTCTGCGCTGCTGATCGGCGGCGGGATGGGGATCGACGGAGTCGCCTCCGCGGCCTGCGCCATCACCCGGCTCCACGGCACCGTCAGCGCCGCCGCGACCGCGCCCGCTCCGGCCATCATTCCCCGCCTCGAAATTCTCGGATTCATGCTCTCTCCCCTTAGGCCGCGAGCGCGGCGAGTTCCTTGACGAGCTTGGCGGCGACGACGGCGGTCATGCCGTTGATGTCCCGCGTCGGATTATACTCGACCACGTCGGCGCCCACGATCGGGCCCGGCACGCGGTGCAGCACCGACAAGATGTCGCGGACCGAGAGACCGCCGGGCTCATGGTGCGACACGCCCGGAGCGAACGCCGGATCGAGCGCGTCGAGGTCGATGCTGACGTAGAGCGGCTGGTCCGGGATCGGCACGCGCCCGGCGACGAAATCCTTCATCTCGACCGTCTCGACTCCGAACCGCCGCGCCTGCTCGCGGCAATGGCGGTTGCTGGTGCGGATGCCAACCTGGACGAGGCGGGTCGCCAATCTCTGCTCCATGATCCGGGCGAAGGGTGACGCGTGGCTCAACGGATCGCCCTCGAAATTCTCGTAGAGATCGGGGTGCGCGTCAAAATGGAGGATCGATACCGGACTGAGTGCTTCGGCGAGACCTGCGATGATCGGGTAGGTCACCATGTGGTCCCCGCCGAGGAACAAAGGTGTCACGCCATCGCGCGCAGCGGCGGCGGCGGCTGTGCGGATTCGATCGAGGTCTTGTGAACTTTCGTCGAGCGATAGATCGCCCGCGTCGTCCAGGACGACGTCCTCGCCGGTTTCGGCAGCCATGTTGCTGTGATCCGATGCGAGCGCGGCACGGATCGCGGCCGGCGCCGCGGCGGCGCCGCGCAGGAACGACGAATGGCTGTCGGTCGGCAGCCCGATCAGCCGGACTCGGCCTTGTCCCCCGCTGGTTCCCATCCTGATCCCTCTTGCACGCCGTCGCTGCCTGCGCCAGCAGCGACCCCTCATGCCATTCGAGTTGAATCAAGTGCCGGGCGGTGCTCGCCAGCCTGGAGCGCGCGAAATGACGGCCTTGCTGGCCGGCTTGATGGCGCTCAACGCGTTCGCCATCGACGCCATGGTGCCGGCGCTGCCGGCGATCGGCCGGTCGCTCGGCGTGGCTCATGAGAACGACCGCCAGCTGGTGATCGTCGCCTACTTCGTCGGCTTCGCTTCGACCCAATTGTTGTGGGGGCCGCTCGCCGACCGGTTCGGGCGCAAGCCGGTGCTCGCCGCCGGGATCATCCTCTACACCCTGTTCGCGCTGCTCTGCGCCTCCGCCGCGAGCTTCCCGTTGCTGATCTCGGGCCGGGTAGCGATGGGCGCCTCGGCCGCTGTCACTCGAGTGCTGGTCATCGCCATGGTCCGCGACCTGTTCGAGGGCGAAGCCATGGCCCGGGTGATGAGCCTGGTGTTCATGGTGTTCATGCTGGTCCCGGTGCTCGCCCCGAACGTCGGCCAGGCGATTCTGCTGGTCGCCTCGTGGCGCGCGATCTTCTTCGTGCTCGCCGGCTATGCCCTGACGATGCTGATCTGGTCGTCGGTCCGGCTGCCGGAGACGCTGCACCCCGAATTTCGCCGTTCGCTCGCCCCGCGCGACATGCTCAGCGCCATCGTCGAAACCGTGCGCGAACCCCAGTCGCGCGGCTACACGCTGGCGACGACGATCATCTTCTCGGCGCTGGTCGCCTATATCGCGTCGGTCCAGCAGATCGTGTTCGACGCATTCGACGAGGGCCGCTTCATCGGGCTGGTGTTCGCCGCGGTCGCCGCGCCGATGGCAGTCGCGTCGTGGACCAATTCGCGGGTGGTGGGACGATTCGGGCTGCGCCGCGTCGGACATTCGGCCGCCGCGGCGCTCGCAGTCGTGACTGCGGCCCACGCCGGCTGGGCCTTGCTGGGGTTCGAGACTCTCGCCAGCTTCATCCTCCTCCAGGCGCTGGCCATGTGCTGCTTCGCCTTCGCCTCGTCGAACCTCGGCACGCTGGCGATGGCGCATATGGCGCCGATCGCCGGCACGGCGTCTTCGGTCCAGGGCGTGATCGGTACGCTGGGTGCATCGATCCTCGGCTTCATGATCGGCCGGGCGTTCGACGGGACCGCGACGCCGTACCTCGTCGGGACGGCGATGTGCGCCGCGCTCGGGTTCGTCGCCATCGCGCTGACCGAGCCGACGCGGCTGTTCGCGCCGCTCCGGAGCGAACCAGGCGGGCCGCCGGAGCAGCCCACCTGCGTTCCCGAAGACCTCGGCTAGCAAATCGGATCGCGGCAGCCGCCGGGCGCCGCCCGCTGCCGGTCCCTAGTCGGCGGTGACCTCGTCGCCGTCGTCGGGGCCGGCGCCGACCATCAGCGCCTCGCCGACCTCCTCGGTCTTGCCGCGGATCGCATTCTCGATCCGCTGCGTGACGTCGGGATTCTCCTTGAGGTAGATTTTGGCGTTCTCGCGGCCCTGGCCGATGCGGATCGAATCGTAGCTGAACCAGGCGCCCGATTTCTCGATCAGCCCGGCCTTGACCCCGAGGTCGAGGATCTCGCCGACCTTGGAGATGCCCTCGCCGTACATGATGTCGAACTCGACCTGCTTGAACGGTGGCGCGACCTTGTTCTTGACCACCTTCACCCGGGTGGTGTTGCCGACGATGTCGTCGCGGTCCTTGATCTGGCCGGTGCGGCGGATGTCGAGCCGCACCGAGGCGTAGAATTTGAGCGCATTGCCGCCGGTGGTCGTCTCGGGATTGCCGTACATGACGCCGATCTTCATCCGCACCTGGTTGATGAAGATCACCAGGCATTGCGAGCGGCTGATCGAGCCGGTCAGCTTGCGCAGCGCCTGGCTCATCAGCCGCGCCTGGAGGCCCGGCAGCTGGTCGCCCATCTCGCCCTCGATTTCGGCCCGCGGCACCAGCGCCGCAACCGAATCGATCACCAGCACGTCGACCGCGTTCGACCGCACCAGCGTGTCGACGATCTCGAGCGCCTGCTCGCCGGTGTCGGGCTGCGACACGATCAGCTCGTCGATGTTGACCCCGAGCTTCTTGGCGTAGGCCGGATCGAGCGCATGCTCAGCGTCGACGAACGCGGCGGTCCCGCCGCCCTTCTGCGCCTCGGCGATGGCGTGCAGCGCCAGCGTCGTCTTGCCCGAGCTTTCCGGCCCGTAAATCTCGACCACCCGGCCGCGCGGCAGGCCGCCGACGCCGAGCGCGATGTCGAGTCCGAGGCTGCCGGTCGGGATCGTCTCGATCTCGATCTTCTCGCGGCTGCCGAGCTTCATCGCTGAGCCCTTGCCGAACGCGCGGTCGATCTGGGCGAGCGCCGCCTCGAGCGCCTTCTGCCGGTCCATGCCCGAGTTCTGCAATTTGAGGCTATCCACTTCGTTTCCGATGACTTTGAGCTGCGCTGCCATGTCCCCTGCCTCCGTTCAAGCCTAATCGCAGACGGCTGAGCCCTGCCGGCTAGACGCGCAGCTGTATATGATTTGTTCTGTGAGAACAATAGGGGAACATGGACTCGTTCACGGCGACCTGGGAAGCCGCTGGTACAAGGCCAGCCCCTTGGCGGCGACCTGGTCGGCCAGCGTATCGGGGTTCGGCGATTTGCCAAGCGAGGATCCGGGGAACATCACGAACACGACCCCCCGCGCCAAGGTGCGCGGCTTGCCGTCGGACGACAGTGCGGCAAGCAGCGCCGTCGAGCCCTCCCCGATCTTGTACGCGGGACCGGTGTCGGCGATGATCGCCGGCACCACCTTGCCGTTGGCAATCACCACGCCGATGTCGCCCACCCTTAGCCCGGTCAGCTCGGCGAACCGGGTGCCGTCGATTCCCTTCGGCGCCGCCGCCGGCATCACGGCGTAGGCGATTTTCGACGCATCGACCGGCAGACAATCCGGTCGGGTGCCTTTGAGGACTTTCGGGCAGGGATGAAGCGTCGTCGGTTTGAGCATCAGCGTCGTCGGGCACTGGTCGGTAGTCCCGGGCGTGTTGCAGGCGGCCGGCGAACCGTCGAGGTCGTGGGCGATCTTGCTTTCCCAAATCACGGCCGCCGGAACATCGCCGTCAGCGGCGATCCGCTCGAGCCGCACTAGCCGGCTCGGATCGCTCTTGCAGCCGTACCAGGCGATCTTACCGTTCGCCTTGCGGATCGGGAATTGCACCGTTCCGAACCGGTCCGTGGCGTCGCAGGTTCCAAACTGGCCGCGATAGGCTTCGTCGATCGGCGTTCCGTGGGGGACGAACGGCGGGGCCGCGCGGGCCGTCGCTGCAAACAACGAGAGCAGCAAGGCCGAAGAATATTTCATGTCGCATCCCTTCCCGCGCTGGGCCGGCGGCACCACGACTCGAGGAGGGGCTCGCCGGGAAGTCGAACCGGACCGAGCCCGTTACCGGTACACCCATTCGCACCGCGCTGTTAAGCCGGCTTCGGCCCGATTGCTCAGCGGACCAGCCGCCCCGCCTTGATCACCGCCTCGACCTGCTCGAGCGTGCGGATGTCGGTGAGTGGGTCGCCCTTGACCGCGACCAGGTCGCCGTAAGCGCCGGGCGCGACCGAGCCGACCTGCCCCTCCTTGCCCAGCGCCCGCGCCGCTTCGCTGGTCGCGGCCTGGATCGCCTGCATCGGGCCCATCCCGTAGCGCACCATGTAGGCGAACTGCCGCGCGCCCAGCCCATACATGTAGACTCCCGCGTCGGTCCCGAACGTCAGCTTCGCGCCCGCCTTCACTGCCGCCCCGAAGCCGCGCCGCTGGACGTCGGTGGTCTCGATGTTCTTGCGCAGATATTCGGCCGGCCAGTGCTGCTTCACGCCGATGTCGTTGATCCAGTCGCCGTTGTAGATGTCCATGTCGAGCCACACGCCGCGGGCCTTGGCCAGCGCGATTCCCTCGGCGTCGAGGTAGCTTGCGTGCTCGATTGTCCGCGCACCGGCGCGGATCGCGGCCTTGATCCCCTCGGAGCCGTGGGCGTGGGCGATGCAATAACTGCCGCGCAGCTTCGCCTCGTCGCAGGCCGCCTTCATTTCCTCCGGCGACAGTTCGAGCGCTCCCGGCTCGCTGCCGAGCGCGAGCACCGCGCCGGTCGCGATCAGCTTGATGAAATCGGCTCCATGGTCGAGCAGGTAACGCGCCCGGTCGCGCGCTTCGGACGGATTGTGCACCTCGCCGATGCGGAACGTCTCGGGCAGCGGAATGTCCGGCGCCAGCGCGTCGATCTCCCCGCCGCCGCCCGGAGTCGTGATGTAGCCGCCGGCGACGAACATGCGCGGGCCTTCGACCTCGCCGGCGTTGATCGAGTCGCGCAGGGCGACGTCGGTCAGGCCGCGATAGACACCGACGTCGCGAACGGTGGTGAAGCCGGAGCGGAGCTCCATCCGCGCCGCCGCGGCACCCCTCAGGATGGTTCGCGCCTCGCTCCGCTTGAGCGGCGCCGCCGGGTCGCTTTCAGTGATATCGATCGCCCCGTCGGCAAGATGCGTGTGGAGGTCGATCAGGCCGGGCAGCACGGTCAGGCCGGACCAGTCGATCGCGGCCGGTCCGTCGGCCGCGCGCCACGGCGCGACCGACGCGATCTTGCCGTCGACGATCCGCACCCGCTGGTCGGTCAGCACCGTGGCCGCAGCCGGGTCGATCAGCCGCCCCGCATGGACGTCGAGCGTCTGCGCCGAGGCGGCGGACGCAAGCAGCAGCATTGGGCTGGCAATCGCTGTCACGGTTCCCGTCATCGCTTTCTCCCCTGCCCCGGCACAGCCTGGTTTGGTCACGGTTGGAGGCGAGTGCAAGCGAACCGGTCGCGAAGGCCCTGGCGAGGTTCGCCGAATTGTCGCCAAATGCCTGTTGATAAAGGCGTTATTGGGCACTTAGGATAGCTGGAATTTGACGGGAGCCGGGGACGTGCGGGGGATTGGTGTGGTGATGGTGAGCGGTGCCCTGCTGGGTATCGCAAGTCCCGCGTTCGCGGCCGAGGCGCTGAAGTTCGGGCCGGCGCCCGCGTGGGTTCAGCCGGCGGCGATTCCGGACGCGAAGCCGACCGAGGCCCCGTACATGATCCTGCTGAGCGATCAGCAGATGAGGTTCGACCAGGGCAAGACGACGACTTACGGCGAGTCGGCGATTCAGATCCAAACCCCGCAGGGCCTGGCCGCCGGGAACATCAGTTTCAGCTGGGATCCCGCGACCGATTCGGTGACCGTCAACACGCTCCAGATTCGGCGTGGCGACAAGGTCATCGACGTGCTTGGCGCCGGCCAGACATTCACCGTCTTGAGGCGCGAATCCAACCTCGAAGCCGCGATGCTCGACGGCACCCTCACCGCCAACATCCAGCCGGAAGGCCTGCAGCAAGGCGACATTGTCGTCCTCGGCGTGACCAACGAACATCTCGACCCGGTGTGGAAGGGCCATGTCGAAGCGACCTTCGCGGAGTGGAACGACCAGCAGCTCGAATACGCCAGGGCCCGGCTGACCTGGCCTTCGGAGCTCAAGATGCGTGCCGCACAGTCGCTCCAATTGCCGGCCGCGCAGCGCAGCCGCGTCGGCAGGGACCAGCTGCTGGAGCTGACGGGCCGGCAGGTGCAACCGCTGCTGGCGCCGAAAGGCGCCCCGGTCCGATTCACTGTTGGCCGGCTCGCGGAGGTGTCCGATTTCAGCTCCTGGGCGGAGGTGGCCGACCTGTTCCAGCCGCTGTACCGCGCTGCTGCGACCATCCCCCAATCGGGGCCGTTGCGGGACGAGCTTAGCCGAATCCGCAATTCCACCAGCGATCCCAAAGCGCGCGCGGAGCAGGCCCTGGCTCTGGTTCAGGACCGCATCCGCTACGTCGCCCTCGGCATGGGTCAGGGCGGCTATGTGCCGGCCGCCGCCGAAACCACCTGGTCACGCCGCTTTGGCGATTGCAAGGGGAAGACCGCGCTCCTGCTTGGGCTGCTCGCCGAACTGGGGATCGAGGCGGAACCCGTCTTCGTCAATACGGCGCTGGGCGATGCGATCGCTGACCGGCTGCCGATGATCGGCGTGTTCAACCACGTCCTGGTCCGGGCCAGGATCGCCGGCAAGGATCATTGGCTCGACGGCACCCGTACCGGGGATGCCCGCCTCGACGACATCCGTGTCCCGGCGTTCGGCTGGGTGCTGCCGGTGGCCCGGAGCGCTTCGCTCGTCCACCTCGTGCCGCCGCCGCTTGCCGTCCCCGAAACCGAAACGCGGGCGGACATCAATGCCGCGGACGGCATCCACGCGCCCGCGCCGGCGACCGTCGAGAAGATTCTTCGCGGTGATGTGGCGGTGGCGCTCCAGACCGGCCTGTCCGCTCTCACAGACGCCCAGCGCGACGAGTTCTTCCGCCACTATCTCAAGCAGGAGTTCGATCTCATTACCTTCAAGTCGGCCTCGATGGCGTTCGACAAGACCAAGCGCGAGCTGCGCATCACGACGGTCGGAGAGGCCAAGTTCGATTGGACCGACGGATATTTCCACGTCCCCGATTCGACGGTCGGCTACACGCCGGATTTCGACCGTCCGGCGGGTCCACTGCACGACGCGCCAATGGCCGTCGCCTATCCCGAATTCGGGCAGACGGAGGTAAAAATTCACGTGCCCGCGAGCTTCCTCGCCGGCCGCCGGCTCGGCTCCGGCTCCGTCCACGAGACCCTCGCGGGCATCGAATATAGCCGGACCGCAACGGTTGATGGCGACATGCTGGTGATCAAGACCAGCGAGCGCAGCCTGGTGCCCGAGATTCCCTACAAGGATGCACTCGCGGCTGCGGCGCGGCTGAAGGCGCTGGCCGACGAGGACGTCTCCTTGCCGCTGTCGGGAAGGTATCGGCCCACCGCGAAGGATCTCGTCGCCATTGCCGCGGACAGACCGGCGTCCAAGGCTCAATTCATCAATCGCGGGCTCACGTTCCTCGACACCGGCGAATACGACAAGGCGATCGATGATTTCACCCAGGCCCTTGCGCTCGACCCCAAAGATCCCTGGGCGCTCGCCGACCGCGCGATCGCGCGTGTGTGGAAGCAGGACTTCGCGGCGGCCGCGAAGGATCTCGCCGCGGCGGAAGCGGCCGATCCCAATAATGCCGTGATCCCGCGCGTGAAGGCGCTGACCGCCGAAATCAAAGGCGACTTCAAGACCGCCGCATCATTCTATTCGACGGCGCTCGAGCGTGAACCGAACAATGCCTTCGCGCTCGGGCACCGGGCGATGGCGTATCGAGCCTTGGGCGACAACGACAAGGCGCTGGCCGATTCGGAACGGGCGCTCAAGGCCAATCCCGGTTTTGCCGACCTGCGGCTGATGCGCGCCAACATCCTGCTGGCCCAGGGAAAGCGCGACGCGGTCGCGGTCGAGGCGGAGCGTCTGGTCGCCGAGAATCCCCAGTCCGATCTGGCGCTGGTCGGAGCCGGCAAAATCTACGCGCGGATCGGTCGCCTGCCGGAAGCGATGAAGGCCTTCGACCAGGCGCTCGCGATCAAGCCGGCGGCTTATATCTACATCAACCGCGCGCAGGTTCGGCCGCGCTCCGACCGCGCGGGCCGCCTCGCCGACCTCGAACAATCGCTCAAACTCGATCCCGACAACCCCGATGCCCTGGCCGAAACCGCCGAACTGGTCGCCGCGAGCGGTGACTTCAAGCAGGCCGCGGCGCTGTACGAACGGGCGGCGAAAGACGCGCCCGACAATTCGCCGCTGAAGGTCGAGCGCGCCGTCGCGCTGTATCAGGCGGGACGCACCGCCGAAGCTCAGAAGGCCCTTGCGACCTTCGCAACCGGCGCCAAGACCGCTAATGATTTCAACACTTTGTGCTGGCGCAAGGCGACCAGCGGGATCCTCCTCGAGTCGGCGCTCGCAGACTGCCGCAAGGCGGTCAAGCTGGCGCCGGATAATGGGGCATATCTGGACAGTCTCGGCTTCGTCCTGCTCCGGCTCGGCAAGCTCGACGAATCGATCACGGCCTATACGGCCGCCATCGGCAAGAGGAGCCAGTCCCCGTCTCTAATGGGCCGGGCGATTGCCTTTGCCCGGAAGGGCGACCGGACCCATGCCGAGACCGACCGGACCGATGCCCTGAAGCTCGATCCCGACGCCGAGACTCGCTTCGCCGAATATGGCGTGAAGTTCTGACGCCCGTGGTGATCTAGGCCGGGGTGACGTCGGCGGCGCCGGTGCCGGCGTCCTCGCCCGGGTCGGGCCGCTTGTCGAACACCTCGTCGATCAGCCCAAACTCCTTGGCTTCGTCGGCCTCGAGGAACTTGTCGCGGTCCATCGCCTTCTCGATCTCCTCGATGCCCTGCCCGGTGTATTTGGCGTAGAGCTCGTTCAGGCGCTGGCGCATGCGCAGGATCTCGCGCGCCTGGATCTCGATGTCCGCGGCCATGCCCTGGGCGCCGCCCGACGGCTGGTGGACCATGATCCGGCTGTTGGTCAACGCGACCCGCATGCCGGGCTCGCCGGCCGCGAGCAGGAAGCTGCCCATCGACGCCGCCTGGCCGATGCACACGGTGCTGATCTTCGGCCGGATGTATTGCATCGTGTCGTGGATCGCGAGCCCGGCGGTGACCACTCCGCCTGGCGAGTTGATGTACATGAAGATGTCCTTCTTCGGGTTCTCGGACTCGAGGAAGAGCAGCTGGGCGGTGACGAGGCTCGCCATATGGTCCTCGACCGCGCCGGTGATGAACACGATCCGCTCGCGCAGCAGGCGGGAATAGATGTCGAAGCTGCGCTCGCCCCGGTTGGATTGCTCGATGACGATGGGGACGAGCTGCGAAACGATGTCCTGATGGTCGATCACGGGAAACGGATCCTCTGTTGTGGCGCACCCTACATCGGCGCGAATTCGGCAAGGTTCAAGGCGGCTAAAAAGAAGGGCGGCCCGGAAGCGCCGGACCGCCCTCTCCCCTCGCTCAAAATGAGCCGCGCGACTACATCTTCACGCTGATCCGTCCGTAGTAATAGCGGCCCGGGATGTCGTACATCGTCGGGTCGAAGTTGTTGATGTCGCACGTGAAGCAGCCCGGCGCCCGGGTGTTGAGCAGGTTGTTGGCGCCCACTGCGAACCCGAACTGGTGGCTGAGGAACGTCGGGTTCCAGCGCAGTTGCAGGTCGGTGTAGAACTTGTCGTTCATCACGTTGCCGTTGGATTCCTTGAGCTTCGAAATGTAGCGGCCGGTGAGGCTGGCGCCGACGGTGGCCAGATCCCAATCGATGATGCCGATCGCTTTCCACTTCGGGAAACCTTGGTTCGGGCTGCCCTGCTCAGTCCCCTCGCGGCTGATGACGGTGGTTCCGCCGGTGACCGGAACGACGAGGTCGTAGTTGCGCAGGAACGTGTTGTTCCAGGTGAACCCGAAGCGGCCGATGCTCATCTTCGGCGTGCGGTACGCCACGTTGACGTCCCAACCCTTGGTCTTGATCGCCGCGATATTCCCCAGGATGCCGCCGACCTGGGTCAAGCTTCCGTTGACCCGGGTCACCAGCGCACAGGACGCCGGGTCATTGTTGAGCTCGCAATTGTTGAGCGTGAAGGCCGCGTCGACCGGCTGGATCGCCCGCCTCACGCGGATATTGTAATGATTGGCCTCGATCGAGAAGCCCGGCAGGAACGATGGACTGATCACCCCGCCGAAAATCCAGCTCCGCGAGGTTTCGGGCTCGAGTTGCGAATTGCCACCGACGGTGACCGAAATCTGCGGGTTGACTTGGGTGTAGCTGCTGTCGCCAGGCACGCCGTGCGCGATGCAGTTTGCCTTGACCGTCGCGCTCGTGTTGTAGGTGTTCGGCAACGCGCTTTGCGAACAGGGATCGGCGATCGTCTGGTCGAAGCGCGACAGGCTGCCGAACAGCTCGCCGATCGACGGCGCCCGGAACCCTTGGGCCCACGACGCGCGCAGACGGATGTCCTTGATCGGCTTGAAGTTGGCCGAGGCCTTGAAGGTCGTGTGCGAGAAGCTGTTGCTCGCCTGCCCGCTGCCCCCCTCCGGCTCGGTCTTATATTTCGAATAGCGCACCGCGCCATTCACTTCGAGCAGGTTGGCGAACGGCAGGTCCTTCAGGATCGGCGCGTTGAGCTCCGCGTAGATTTCGCCCGCGTGATAGCCGCCGCCGGTATGTGCGGCAGGAATATCCGAGCTGAAGCCCTGCTGGACCACCGGGTCGGGATCAAACCTTCCGCTCTGCTCGCGATACTCGACGCCGACCGCGAGCCCGAGCGGACCGCCCGGCAGCTCGAATAGCTCGCCGGAAACGTTTGCGGTCGCATCCCACAGATCCTGCTCGCTCCGGTCGTTCTGGACGAACGTCACGTAGTCGATCATCTCGGGCGTGATCGACCCCGCGCCGCCGAACAGGTTGAACGGAGTGCATCCGTGCAAAGGCGAGTTCGGATCGGGACTGCCAGCGGTGCAGGTCGCGAGGTCGCCGAGGGCGAAGCGCAATTTCTGGGAATTGATGTTGCCGAGCATCCGCTGCGTGGCCTGGTTGTGACCATAGACGCCGTTGACGTCCCAGTACCAGTCGCGGCCGGCGATGTTGAAGCTGCCGTCGAACGTGCCGACGACGTAGCTCGTGTCCACCTTCTGCGAGAAGCGGCGCGGCCCCCCTTCGACGAACCGGCGAAGGATCACATCGAAGTTGCTCGAGTCGAGATCCACTCCGAACGGATTGAAGGGATTGGTCGCGTCGACCCCGGTCGCATCGAGGAAGGGCGTGCAGCCGCACCCGGCGCCGATCCCAAACGGCAGCGGCGCTGCCCGGTTCTTGGACTTGCGCTCGTTCCACATCCCCTTGACCGAGAAGTTGAAATTGTCGGCAAGCTCATATTTGAGGTTGGCGAACAGCCCGTACCGCTTCAGCGGGATCTGCATGTAATTGAACGGCGCGAAGTTGAACGTGTCGGACGCAAGGTGCGTGTCGCGGTCGCGGAAATTGCTGACCAAAATCGGCGGCGTCGTGATCGGCGCGTTGATCAGCGTTTCGTTGTGCGATCCGGGGAAGATCGCGCCGATGTAACGGCCGTTCGGAAGGAAGCTCGAACAGCCGGCGATGTTGTTTCCGCCGCTGTCAAAGATCTGGCAGGTGTCGGAATAGGGGTTCGGGAAGGCGGAGATCGCCCGATCGCCCGAGCTGACCGAGCCCTGCTTCACGTAATCCCCGCCGACCACGAACGACAGGCGGTGGGAATCGCCGTTACCCCAGCTCAGCTGGTAGTTCTGGGTCTCTCCGTCGCCCTGCTGATACTGGCCGTATTGCGCCGAGGCCGCCCAGCCCTTCTGGTGTTGCTTGGTGATGATGTTCACCACGCCGGCAATCGCGTCTGAACCGTAGATCGCCGAAGCGCCGTCCTGCAGGACCTCGACGCGCTCGATCATGCTTTCCGGAATGGTGTTGAGGTCGACGGAGGGCGGAACGCCGCTGGCCGAGGCGCCGGGAACGTAGCGCAGGCCATCGACCAGCACGAGGGTCCGGCGAGCGCTCAGGTAGCGCAGGTCGATTTCGGCCGCGCCGGCGCCGACGCCGCCGCCGTCCGGCGGGTTGCCGAGGTTGCCCGAATTGTTGAACTTCGAGTTGGCGCCGCCGCCCGAGCTCGGCAGGCGCTGGAGCACGTCGTTGATCGAGCTCAATCCGGTTTTCGCGATGTCCTGCTGGTCAAGGAACACGCGCGGCGCGTCGAGGTCGAGCGGATTGCGGCGGATGCGCGACCCGGTGATGACGATGTCGCCCTCGGGCGTGGCAGGTGCCGCGCTGGCCGGGGTCTGGCTGGTGTCCGGCGGAGGCAGCGTGCTTTGGGCGTTGGCTGCGCTCACGCCGCCGATCAGCGCTGCAAGAGCCACGCCCGCGCGAAGTGCCGTATTGGTCCGGATCATGTGTGCTTCCCCTTTATTCGCCCCCCGCCGAAACGGGTATGGAACAACCGTAACCTACAGCCTTGTCGGTGCGGAAGCCGCTTCTGTAACCCGCTCGACACAATTCCGGTCGGGTGATGCTTTCCGGTCACGCACTCCCGGGGGCGGGAAATGCGAGATAAGCGAGGCGTCGGACCTCGCGGCGGCCGCGGGTGACGGTGTCGAGGATCAGCCCGGCAAAGAAGCACAGCACGGCGATGATCACCATGCCGGTGGCGAGGATCGCGGTCGGGAACCGCTCGACCTCGCCGGTCGCGAGATAGGCGGGCAGCAGCGGGAAGGCGAGGATCAGCGCAGCGAGCAGGAGCAAAGCACCGATCGAGCCGAAGAACAGCACCGGCCGCTCGATCCGATAGAGGGTGACGATCGTCTTCAGGATCCGCCAGCCGTCGGAGAAGGTCGAAAGCTTGGACTCCGACCCTTCCGGCCGGGCCGCATAGGCCGTCTCGACCTCGCCCACCGGCATCTTGAGCTCGAGCGCGTGGACGCTGATCTCGGTTTCGATCTCGAACCCCGACGACAGCACCGGGAAGCTCTTCACGAACCGCCGCGAGAACACCCGGTAGCCGGAGAAGATATCGCTGAAGCTGCGCCCGAACAGGCCCGACAGAATGCCGGTGAACAGCCGGTTCCCGAGCACATGGCCGCCGCGATAGGCGTCTTTCTCCTCGTGCTTGCGGGTGCCGACCACCATGTCGAGCTGCTCGGCGAGCAGCTGGTCGACCATCGCCGGCGCCGCTGTGGGATCGTAGGTCAAATCGCCGTCGGCCATGAGGTAGACCTCGGCGTCGACGTCGGCGAACATCCGCCGCACGACATTGCCCTTGCCCTGCTGGCGCTCGGTCCGGACAATCGCTCCGGCCGCGGCCGCGAGCTCACAGGTCCGGTCCCTGCTGTTGTTGTCGTAGACGTAGACGGTCGCGGCCGGCAGCGCCGCGCGGAACCCGGCGACGGTCTCGCCGATCGCCGCTTCCTCGTTGTAGCAAGGCAAGAGCACGGCGATGCGCGGTTGCTGTGCGGCCAATCGATCCCCCAGGTTGACGGTGCGGCTATAAAGGCGATCGAGCGCCCGCCGCTAGGCAGTTTTCGTCGATTCGCGCGGTGGTCAGGTGCAGCAGCCGAAAATCGCCCGACAGCTGGTCGAGGCGCCACGCTTCGTCGGGCGGAATGACGAACGCCGCGGCCGGCGCGAGGTCGAACGCGTCCTCGCCGCGCTCGAGCCGGGCGGTACCCTCGAGCACGAAGCCGAAGCCGAGTTCGCCGTCATGCGCGGCGAAAGTGAGCCGCGACGACCGGCCGGGCCGGACGATTCGGGCGTCGGCGAGGCCGCCGGTCGCGGCGCGAAGGCCGGTCTCCTGCGCCTCCCCGCCCGCGCACCCGGTCCACGGCGCGTCGTCCGCGCGGTGCCGCAGGAACCGCTGCCCGCCGAACACTCGGTCAGGGGCAAGGCCGCCGGTCGGCAGGTCGAGTGCGTGGTCGGCGCAGGTTTCGTGGAGCGCCGGGCAGGTCAGCTCGACCACCTCCAGGCCCGGAGAGCTTTCGAGCACGCGGTGGCGGATCCCGGGCGGCTGAAGCACGAGGTCGCCGGGGCGCATGACGAACGGCCCGCCCTGATCTTCGTAGACCACCCGGACCCAGCCGCGGCGCACGGCGATGACCTGCACGGCGATCCGGTGGAAATGTACCCAGTCGGGCACCGGCCCGCCGTCGGCGATGGTGATGTGCGAGGCGATGTAGCGGCCGCCGAGCCGGCTCGGGATCAGGTCGCGATAGAGCATTCCGGCGCGGCCCAGCGCTGAGCTCCCGCCGCCGCGCGTCAGCACGAATTCCGGCCGGAACGGCGGCAGCCGGTCGGGCGGTCGCGGAGCGTCGGGCCGCGAGCACAACCGGACCGCTTCGTCGCCGCGCGTCAGGACCGCCGTGTGCGGCTCGTCGGCTGGATAGATGCGCTCGATGCGGAAGCCTTGCGACTTCAGCTCTTCCACCGCGGCATCAAGGTCCGAGCACAATTGCTCGACCGGGGTCACTTCTTCTTGGCGGGGCCCTTGGCCGCCGTCTTGGCCGCGGGCTTCGCAGCCGGCTTGGCCTTGGCCGCCGGCGCCTTGGCCGGGGCCGCGTCCTTCAGCGGCTTGGCCGGCTTGGCCTTGGCGACCGGCTTCTCGACCGGGCCTTTGGCCGGCTGCTCGGGCGCCGACTTGGCTTCCGGCTTGGCCTTCTTCGCGGCCTTCTTCGGCTTTTCGGCATGGTCGTGCCCGCAGTCGGGCCCGTGGACATGCCCTTCCTCGCTCTCCAGGTCGGCCTCGAGCTGGGCCCGGGTCGCCTTGCGGTCGCTGATCTCGGCCTTCGAGAAGAGGAAATCGACGACCTTGTCCTCGTACAGCGGCGCGCGCAGTTGGGCGGCGAACATCGGCTCCTGCTGGACGAGCTGGAGGAAGCGCTCGCGGTCCTGGCCCTGATATTGCGCCGCGCCCTGGGCGACCAGAGTCCGCATCTCCTGGTCGTTGATCTCGATGCCGTTCGCGGCCCCGATCTCCGACAGCAGCAGGCCGAGGCGCACGCGTCGCTCGGCGATCCTGCGATAGTCCGCCGAATCCTTCTCGACTTCCTCGAGCGCGGCCTTCGGGTCGGCCTCGTGACTCGCCTCGTGGCGCAGCTGGTTCATGATGTTCGAGAACTCCGCCTCGACCATCGATTCGGGCACCGCGAAGTCATGGCGTGCGGCAAGCTGGTCGAGCAGCTGGCGCTTCATGTGGGTGCGGGTCAGGCCGTTGAGCTCCTGCTGCTGCTGGTCGCGGACCAGGCCTTTGAGCTGGTCGAGGTCCTGCAGGCCGAGCGCTTTGGCGAACTCCTCGTCGACCTTGGCCTCGCCGCGGGTCTTCACGTCGCTGAGCGTGACCGCGAAGGTCGCCGGCTTCCCCTTGAGCGCATCCGACGGATAGTCCGCCGGGAAGGTTACCTTGACCTCGCGGCTGTCGCCCGCCTTGGCGCCGAGCAGCTGGTCCTCGAAGCCCGGGATCAGCTGGCCCGAGCCGAGCTCGACCGCCATGTTCTCGCCCTTGCCGCCCTCGAACGGCTTGCCGTCGACCGAGCCTTCGAAATCGATCGTGACCAGGTTGCCGGCCGCGGCTTTGTGGCCCTTCTTGGAATCGACCCAGTTCTTGGCCTGGCCGGCGAGTTGCTTGAGCTGGTCGTCGACCGCGGACTCGTCGGCGTCGACGGTCAAGCGCTCAAGCTTAAGGCCGTCGATCTGCGGCGCCGGCACGTCCGGCAGCGCCTCGAGCCGGACCTGCACCTCGGCGTCCTTGCCCGGCTCGTATTTTTCGTCGAGCACGACTTCCGGCTGCAGCGCCGGGCGCACCTTCTGCTCCTCGAGCAGCTGCTGGACGCCGTCCTGGACCGCGCCCTGCAGCGCGTCGCGCTGGATCGCGTCGCCGTGCATCTTCTTGATCAGGTTCGGCGGCACCTTGCCCGGGCGGAAGCCCGGCATCCGCACCTGCGGCGCGATCCGCTTCACCTCGGCGTTGACCCGGGCCTCAATGTCCTGGGCCGGAATGGTCAGCATGAAGGCGCGCTTCAGGCCCTGGTTCTCAGTCTCGACGGTCTTGATCACGTTTCAAAACATCCCAACAAATTGATCGGCGGCGCTGCGATGGTGCGCGCGGAGGGACTCGAACCCCCACATCTTGCGATACTGGAACCTAAATCCAGCGCGTCTACCAGTTCCGCCACGCGCGCGGCGCAAGGAGGTGCGGCCTATAGCAAGGATCGTGCGGCGGGCAACCGGCAACCGCCGACCAGGGCATTCGTTATGGGGGAATGCAACAGCAACCCCCGCATCCCGAAACCCCGCCGCCGTCGCCGCCGGAGCCGAGCCAGCCCGGCCAGCCGACCCAGCCTCCGCCCGAAACGCCGGTTCACACGCCGGACGTCGACGTGCCTACTCCACCCTCGCCCGGAACGGATCCGTCGCCGGGCCCGATTTCGCCGGTCGGCTAGCGCCGCAGCTGGGCCGAGGCGACGATCGATTCGAAGTCGGGCAGGATCGTCCCGTAATAATGGGACCGCGCCGCGTCGAACAGGATCAGATAGAGCTTGCCGTCGATCACCGCGCCGACCGCCCGGCCCTTGCGCCACAGCTCGTCGCCGTCGAGATGCTCATAGTCGAGCTGGAAGCCGTTGGTCCCCAGGAACGGTCGCGGCTGCAGCGACAGCGTGCGGAACTCGACCGCCCCGCCCTTCACCCGGTACAGGCTCTCGAGCATCGCGACGATTTCCGGCGGGGTCATGTCCGACCGGAACTTCGGCACCTGCTGGTCGGCCCGCTTGCTCTGGCGGATCAGATAGGCGCCGCCCTTGAGCCCGCTGACGAAGCTGATCCCGTCGAGATAGGGCCCGTTGAGCGTCCAGTCCTCGACGTCGCGGACGTCCGACCACAGGAAGGCGCGATGGCGATTGTAGGGCCGCGGCGGGGTGACAGTCAGCGACCCGTCGCCGACATTGACCTGGCGCACGCGGACCAGGGCATAGCTGCTGTAGCCATATTCGCCTGTGCCGAGGCTGGAGCAGGCCGACAGGGCCAGTCCGGAGGCGCAAGCCAGAGCGAGCCTGGTAAAGTGGTTCATGGTCTTGATTGCTCCCGTCAGCCGATCACTTGCCGCACCCAGGCGGCGTCGGAAGCGTCCGGCTTCATCGTCAGATAGCGGCCGAAGGCCGACTTCGCCTCCGCCGAGCGGCCCGCCTTCATCAGCGAGATGCCGTGCCACCGCCAGGCGTCGGCCGGAGCATCGGGATAGGCGACGGCCGCGGCGTAGCTAAGTGCGGCGCGGGCATCGTCGCCGTGGCGGTTGCGCAGCCGCCATACCTCGCCCTCATAGTAGCGCAGCAAGCCATTCCAGCCGTCCCGCGCCAGTGTCTCGATTAGATACTGGCTGGCGCCCGGATCGTTGAGCTTGACCTGGTCGTCGAGCATCATCGGCCGGATCGAAGCGATCTCGGCGAGATAGCGCTCGCGGCCGTTGTCGTAGGCCTTGCCGGCTTCGGTCACCTCGGCCGCCGAGATCCTGAGATCCGCGAGGCGCGAATCCGGCGACGGGTGCGTGTCGAACAGCGACCCGCGGCGGCGGCGCTTGCGGCGATAGCGCGCGCTGGCCGTCTCCTCGCCGATCAATTGCTCCCACACGGTCGCCATTTCGAGGGGCTGGTAGCCATTCTCGGCGAGCAGCCGAACGCCCATCGCGTCGGCCTCGGCCTCCATTGCCCGGCTGTAGGAGAAGAGCGACAGGATCGTGCCGAGCTGGGCCAGCTGGACATAGTCGCCGAGATAGACCCCGCCGGCCGCGCCGCCCACTCCGGCCGCCATTGCGGCGATCGCGAAAATGTCGGTCTTGCGTCGCTCGTCGCGCCAGCTGCGGATCATGTGGCGGCGCAAAAAGTGGCCCGATTCGTGCGCGATCACTCCGGCGAGCTGAGCCTCGTTGCGCATCCTCAAGAGCAGGCCCGAGAACACCACCGCGAAGCCGGTCGGGAACATCATCGCGTTGAAATCGGGAATGTGGGCCAAATAGATCCGGAAATCCTTCGCAGCCGGGCCGCCGACCTTGCCGATCAGGTCCTTCAAATAGCCGGTCAGCTTCGGATCGTTGATCAGCAGGTTGGACCCGGAGATTTCCTCCTCCGCCCGGTCCATCAGCTGCCAGATGCCCTGTTCGTCCTTGTCGGTCGGCTTGTAGCCCGGGCCGACCAGCGGGACCATGTCCCTGGGCAGGACGCGCGCCTCGGCGATGCCCGTCGTCAGCGCCGCAGCGGCTGCTCCGCCGCCGATCAGCAGCGATCGCCGGCTGACCTCGAAGCAGCGCGTGCACATCAGCTTTTCACCCGGGCGCGGCGGATCGCGTCGCCGGGCTTCATCCGATTGAGCAGGCGATCGACCATCTGCGCCGCGCCCTGGGGCGATCGCAGGTCGCCGAAGGCGATTCCGGGCACCTGGCTGGACGCGCTGACGACGTTGAACCACACGACCTCGCCGGTCTTGAGGTCGACCAGGCCGGCGTAATCGAGCTGGGCGGCGCCGCCGATATTGGGCGCGCAGAAGCCGACGATGCAGCCGGCGAGGCCGAGTACGCCGAGCGCGACGCGCCCGCCCGACGCCACCGAGTCCTCGGCGTGGAGGAACAAAGCGTAATCGTAGCCGGTCCGCTGGCCGAGCCGGACGGCGTCCTCGCCGAGCGTATATTCGAGGCCCTTGCCGCGCTTGGTCGGCAGATAGTCGCCGAGATATTTGTGGATCACGATCGACTGGCCGACGGCGTAGAACAGCCGCTCGAAATCCGCGACCTCCTGCTCGCTGACTCCGGTCAGTTGGCTGCGGCGCTCGAGGATGTGGAGCTTGCCGCCGCGCCCGCCCTGCTGGGTTTGGAGCGCGGTGATGATGTTGGTGCGCGCCTGCTCGGTCCAATCGGCGCGCGGCTCGACCATGCCGCCGGTGGTCAGCGACCCGACGCTGACGTCGGGGCGCAGCACCAGCAGTTTATAGTCGCCCTGCGGCGGCGTGAACTGAACGTCGGCGAATTGCCGAGTCTGGACGCACGCGCTCATCGGCACCGCTGCAGCGAGCGCGAGAGCCAGGCCCCACTTACGCATAATCTTATCTCCCGGTCGCGCGAACCGGTCGCGCGTTCCCCGTGCCTTGAGTGACCTCAGATCCCTGAACGGTTCATTAAAGCGTGGAGAAAGGCAAGCCTTTTTAAGTGTTTAGCGACCCCGCTCAGTTCTGGCTGCGGGCGTCGCCGAGCACGCAGCCGCCGCTGGAAGGCAATGACCGTCGACCGATCCGCGCTCCAGCCAGAGCCCGAGCCAAGCCGCCAGGGTCGGCATGATGTCGGTCGTCTCGACCGGCGCATCGCTGGCCGCCGACGCCATCCCGCTCCGCCAGAACAGCACCGGGACACGCCGGTCGTAGTCCCACGGGCTGCCGTGGGTCGCGACGTAGCGGCTGGTGTCGGGAATCGGCGTAACGTCCTTCTTGAGCAGCACCACCAAATCGCCCGACCTCGGCGCGTAGAAACTGGCGCGGGCGCGCTGTTTCAGGGTCCACCCGGTTGGCGAGCCGGTCGGCACCGGAGTCGCGGCGAGTTCGGCTGCGGTGAACACCGCCTCGACCTGCGGATGCGCGCGATAGGCCGCGACTGCTGCCGCCAGCAGCTTCCGCCGATCCGCCGGCGCCAGCGAGCGATCGACCCAGACATCGCCGCCGATATCGCCGAACAGTCCCGGCCCGGTCAGGCCGAGCTGGCTAACCAGGCGGGGCCCGATCACGCTCGCCCGAAGGCCGGCATCAGCGCGGACGGCGTTCGCCACGCCCGCCAGGCGCTCGCGCTCGGGGATGTCCTTGCCCCCGTGATCGGCGCTCAACGCGACCGCATAATCGATCTTCCGCGCGTCGAGCAGCGCCAGGAAGTCGCCGATCTCGCGGTCCAGCTCGGTCAGCTGGAGGCACATCTCCTCGCCCTCGGTGCCGTAGGTGTGGCCGACATAATCGGTCGCCGACAGGCTGATCGCCAGCACGTCCGGAGCCGCTCCCCGGCCGAGCTGCAGCTCGTCAACCAGGCCGGCCGCCAACGCCAGCGTATCGCCGTCGAACTCGGGCGAGGCGCGGAACGCTGCGGCATCGCCCGCCGCCCGGCCGAGCTGGCCGGCGCCGACCGGCTTGCCGCCGCCTTCGACCCGGATGACCCGCGCTTTGGCCTGGCACAAAGGCGTCGGCGTCAACGGCGGGCGTGGCTGGGCGAGCGCCGCCGCAATCGACGCATTGCCTTGGGCGATGGTGCGCGGGACGGGAGCGGTTTTCAGGTCCGTCTCGTACTTTTGCCCGGTCCAGTACCACCGCTGGTCGGGTCGCTGACCGGTCATCATGATCGCCGCCCGGTCCTTGCCGGCGACGGCGACGCTGCGGCTCGCCGGCCAGCGCGCCTTCACCAGCTCGCCCAGCGTCGGGACGAGCAGATGTACCGGCGAGACCGTGTAGCTGCTCGACGAGCTGCCCGGCACTCGCTCGTCCTCGGCGCAATAGACGCTCTTGTCGGCCCGGCCGGCCGACTGGTCGGTCCACACGTTGGCGATGATCCCGGTGCGGGCCGGGTGGTCGCCCGTGAGGATGGTCGAGTGTCCCGGGCAGGTCTCGGTCGCAGCATGGCTCTGATAGCCGTTGCGGAACGCCGCCCCGCTCCCGAGCCGCGCCAGTCCGGCGGTGAAGTGCGGGCGATACTCGTCCCACAGGTCGGCCGAGAATTGGTCGACCGAGATGACCACGAGGAGCTTCGGCGCACCCGACGCCGGCGGCGAGCCCGGCTGCGCATCCGACCGGCACGCGCAGAGGAAGGCCGCGGCGGCGAGGAGATAGGTTCGCATACTCACCTCCGTCATTGCGAGCGAAGCGAAGCAATCCAGACTTCGCCGCTCCATGGATTGCTTCGTCGCTGCGCTCCTCGCAATGACGAAACTCAGCCGAGCTTCGCCCGAAGCCGCTCGTTGACCAGCTGCGGGTTGGCCTTGCCGGCCATCGCCTTCATCACCTGGCCGACGAAAAAGCCGAACAGCTGCTGCTTGCCGGCCTGATACTCGGCGACCTTGTCGGCATTGGCGGCGAGGATCTCGTCGATCTTCGCATCGATCTCGCCCGTGTCCGACGTCTGCTTGAGCCCGCGTTCATCGACGATCGCGGCCGCGCCCTGCCCGGTTTCGAGCATGATCTCGAACACCTGCTTGGCGATCGTGCCGCTGATCGTCCCGTCGGCGACGAGGCCGAGCAGTTCGGCCGCTCCGGCGGGCGTCACCGGGCACTCGTCGATGCCCTTGCCGAGCCGGTTGAGCGCCCCGAACAGCTCGGCGACCACCCAGTTCGCCCCCTGCTTGGGCTCGGCGCCCGCCTCGAGCAGCCCGTCAAACCACCGCGCGGTCTCGACCTCGGCGGTCAAAACGCTGGCGTTGTAAGCGGTTATGCCGAGGCCCTCATAGCGCTTGCGCTTCGCGTCGGGGAGCTCCGGCAAGGTCGAGCGGCACTCCTCGAGGAACGCCTCGTCGAGCTCGAGCGGGAGCAAATCGGGGTCGGGGAAATAGCGATAGTCGTGCGCGTCCTCCTTGGAGCGGAGCGACCGGGTGACGCCCTTGTCGGGGTCGAACAGCCGCGTCTCCTGGGCGACCGCGCCGCCGCTCTCGAGCAGCTCGACCTGCCGCTTCGCCTCATGCTCGACCACGGCCATCACGAAGCGTACCGAATTGACGTTCTTGGTTTCGGTCCGCGTGCCGAGCTCGCCGCCGGGCTTGCGCACGCTGACGTTGACGTCGGCGCGCATCGATCCCTCGTCCATATTGCCGTCGCACGAGCCGACGTAGCGCAGGATCGCGCGCAGCTTCTTCAGATAGGCCCCGGCTTCGGCGGGCGAGCGCATGTCGGGCCGCGACACGATCTCCATCAGCGCGACGCCCGAGCGGTTGAGGTCGACGTAGCTCATCGTCGGGTGCTGGTCGTGCATCAGCTTGCCGGCGTCCTGCTCGACGTGGAGGCGCTCGATGCCGATGCGCCTGGCCGAGCTTTCGTCCTTCTCGTCCAGCAGGATCTCGACCTCGCCCTCCCCAACCAGCGGGTGGTAGAGCTGGCTGATCTGATAACCCTGCGGCAAGTCGGCATAGAAATAATTCTTGCGGTCGAACCGGCTCCAGCGGTTGATCACCGCGTCGAGCGCCATGCCCGTGCGCACCGCCTGGCGAATGCACTCCTTGTTGGGCACCGGCAGCATCCCCGGCATCGCCGCATCCACGAGCGAGACCTGCGTGTTGGGCTCGGCGCCGAAGTCGGTCGCAGCGCCGGAAAACAGCTTCGACCTGGTCGCGGTGATCTGCGCGTGCACTTCGAGGCCGACGACGACCTCCCACTCGCCGGTCTCGCCCTTGATGCGATAGGGTGCAGCTGCGTCAGCCATTCAAAAGCTCTGGATAATATTTGCGGACATATTCCTCACGGCGGAACCAGAGGTTGAACAGGTCTTCGCCCGAGCGCTTCCACTGCCAAAGCGGAAACTGCTCTGCCTGCTCGCGGAGCGCCCACCGAAGGCCGCGCCAATCCATAGAATCACCGTAACCGCTCACCACCACTTCTCCGGTCGCGCGGTGAAGCCGGCACGTTCCTCGATGGCGAGGCCAGCATTCAAGACCATCTGCTCGTCGAGCTCGTTGCCGATCAAGTGGAGGCCGAGCGGCAGCCCCTGCCCGTCGAGCCCGCCCGGGACGCTCATCGCCGGCAGTCCGGCGAGGCTCGCCGGGACCGCGAACACATCGTTCAAATACATCGCCAGCGGGTCGGTCGTCTCGCCGATCCCGAATGCGGCCGACGGCGCGGTCGGGGTCAGGATCAGGTCGCACTGCTCGAACGCCTTGGCGAAATCCTGCTTGATCAGCGCGCGCACCCGCTGCGCCTTGGTGAAATAGGCGTCGTAGAAGCCGGCCGAGAGCACGTAGGTGCCGATCATGATCCGCCGCTTGACCTCGGCCCCGAAGCCCGCGGCGCGGGTCGCGGCGTACATGTCGTCGAGGCTTTTCACCCCCTCCTCGCGCAGGCCGTAGCGAACACCGTCGTAGCGGGCGAGGTTGGACGACGCCTCGGCCGGGGCGATGATGTAATAGGTCGGCAGCGCATATTTGGTGTGCGGCAGGCTGATCTCGACCGGCGTCGCGCCGGCGTCCTTCAGCCATTCGATGCCCTTGTCCCACAGCGCGTTGATGTCCTCGGGGACTCCGTCGATCCGATATTCCTTGGGAATGCCGACCCGCTTGCCGCTGAGATCGCTAGACAAGTTCTCTTCCCACCGCGGCACGGGAAGGTCCAGCGAGGTCGAATCCCTGGGGTCGAACCCGGCCATCGCCTCGAGCAGGATCGCGCAGTCGCGTACGGTCCGCGCCATCGGCCCGGCCTGGTCGAGCGAGCTGGCGAAAGCGACGATGCCCCAGCGCGAGCAGCGGCCGTAGGTCGGCTTGATCCCGCAGATGCCGACGAACGCCGCCGGCTGGCGGATCGAGCCGCCGGTGTCGGTCCCGGTCACTCCGGGAGCGATCCCCGCCGCGACCGCTGCCGCCGAGCCGCCCGACGACCCGCCGGGAGTCAGCCCGACGTTGCTGCCCTTGCGCCGCCACGGGCTGATCACCGGCCCGTAAGCGCTGGTCTCGTTCGACGAGCCCATCGCGAACTCGTCCATGTTGAGCTTGCCGAGCATCCCCGCCCCGGCCTTGCGCAGGTTGGCGGTGACGGTGCTCTCGTAGGTCGGCTTGAAGCCCTTGAGGATGCGGCTCCCGGCGGTCGAATCGACGCCCCTGGTCGCGAACAGATCCTTGATCCCGAGCGGAATCCCCGCGAGCGGTCCCGTCGCCGTGCCCGCATCCGCCGCCTCCGCCGCGGCCAGCGCATCGTCCGGCGTCGTCACCGTATAGGCATTGAGCAGCTTCGCCGCCGCGACCGCCGAATTATAGCTCTCCGCCACCTCGCGCGCGCTGAACTCGCGCGAGCGCATCCCGTCGCGCAGCTCGGCGATCGTCCTGGACGTCAGCTCGGTCACAGCAATTCCTCCCCGGAACGGGGAGGGGGACCATGCGGAGCATGATGGAGGGGGCGTCGTGCAGGGCTCCCAACCCCCTCCGTCAGCCTTCCGGGCTGCGACCTCCCCGTCCCGGGGAGGATCATCGCGCTGCCCATCACTCGATCACCTTCGGCACCGCGAAAAACCCATGCTGGGCCTCCGGCGCATTGGCCAGCACCTGGTCGCGAATGTCGCCGTCGGTCACCGCGTCGTCGCGCAGCCGCAGTTTCTGGTCGATCACCGCGGTCAGCGGCTCGACCCCGTCGGTGTTCACCTCGCCAAGCTGCTCGACCCAGCCGATGATCGCATTGAGCTCGGGCCCGAGCCGCTCGAGCTCCGCCTCGCTCATCGCGATCCGCGCGAGCTTGGCGATATGGCGCACCTGGTCGTTGGAAACGGACATGGCGGCGCGGATAGCGGCGGGGGTCCGGAGCGGCAAGGCGGCGGGGGGGCGAATGTCCGCTTTGGGTGGAAAGCGGACGCCAGCACGCTCAATACGCAAAGGCCGTTCTTAAGTATCGGAGCGGGATCAGCGACGGCGCGGTATGGAGTGCCTTGGCCATTTCCCGGCGCTCAGCCGCTTCGCATCC
>DASRAY010000038.1:0-10072 GCA_035637935.1 Sphingomicrobium sp. | reverse complement strand
GCCGGGCCGCTCGCTTTGCTGCTCGCGGTGCTGGTCGGGGTCGGGCCGCTGCTCGCCTGGCGGCGCGAGCGCCGGCCGGTGCTCAAGCAGCTGACCGTCCCGGCACTGCTCGGGGTCACCGCACTGGCGATCAGCCTGATCGTCGCGCCGCGGATCGGCATCCTGCCGCGCCTCGGACTGACGGTGGCGGCCTATCTCGCGGCCGCGGCGATCCTGCCGCTCACCGGCCGCAACCCGCTGCGCGCACCGCTGGCGACCTGGGGCATGGTCGTCGCCCATGTCGGGATCGCCGTCGGCCTCGCCGGAATGGCGGCCAATGCCGCTTTCACCCAGGAAACGCTCGCCGTGACAAAGCCCGGCGAGCGCCTCGCGGTCGGGCCGTGGACGATCGAATTTTCCGGGGTGACTCCGACCGCGGGCAAGAATTGGACGGCGGTCGAGGGCAAGCTGCTGGCGACGCGGGGGCAGGGGCTGGTCACGCTCAAGCCGCAGACGCGCTACTTCACCGACCCGCCGACCGCGACCAACGAGGCGGCGATCGCGACCTTCTGGAACGGCCAGCTTTACACCGTGGTCGGCAAAAGCGACGGCGAGGACGGCTGGCAGCTGCGGCTGTGGTGGAAGCCGTTCGTGACCCTGATCTGGCTCGGCGGCGCGTTGGTCGGGCTCGGCGGAGCGCTGGCGCTGGCCGGGCATCTGTGGCGGCTTCGCCGGCGCCACGGCGCGTCGGCCGAATGGCACCGGGAGCGCTACGCATGAGCCGCGCCGTCCGCTTCGCGCCGCTCGCGGTGTTCGTCCTGCTCGTCGTCAGCCTGATCTGGCGGCTGTCGACTCCCGTCGACCCGACGGTCAAGTCGCGCATGGTCGGCAAGCTCGTGCCCGATCTCGTCGTGCCGGCGGCCTTTCCCGGTCAACCGGCACGCCCGCTGCGCAACGCCAGCTGCGGGCCGGTGGTGATCAACTTCTTCGCCAGCTGGTGCGTCCCGTGCATCGCCGAGGCCAAGAAGCTGGCCGAGCTCAAGCGCCAGGGCGTTCCGATCGTCGGGATCGCGGTCCGCGACCGGCCGGAAGAGGTCGCCGACTTCCTCGCCCGCAACGGCAACCCCTATGCGGAGATCGGGTCAGACCCGCAAAGCAAGGTGCAGATCGCGTTCGGCTCGTCGGGTGTTCCCGAGACCTTTGTGATCGACCCTTATTGCACCATCCGCCACCAACATATCGGCGCGATCGACGAGGGCGATGTCCCGACCATCCGCAAACAATGGGAAGGGCTGCGCAAATGAGGTGGCTCGCGGCCCTGCTGCTGTCACTGTCGGCGGTGCCGCTGCGCGCCGACAGCAACCTGCCGCCGGCCTATTGGTCCGACCGCCAGCTGCCCGATCCGCGGCAGGAGGCGCAGGCGCAGGCGCTGATGGCCGAGCTGCGCTGCCTCGTCTGCCAGGGCCAGTCGATCGCCGACAGCGACGCCGAGCTTGCCGGCGACATGCGGGACCTGGTGCGGCGGCGGATCGCGGCGGGAGAGCGGCCGGCGGCGATCCGGTCGTGGCTGATCCGCCGCTACGGCAGCTGGATCAGCTACCGGCCGACGGCGGAGCCGGCCGCCTGGCCGCTGTGGCTGGCGCCGCTCGCGCTGCTGGCGCTCGGCGCGCTCTTGCTCCGGCGGCGGATTCGACTGCGGGGCAAGGCGTGACCGGCTGGCTCATCCTGCTGCTGCTGGTCGCGGTGAGTGTCGGGGCGTTGTGGCTGCTTCGGGTGGGCGGCGGGCTTCTGACCGCGGCGGCGGCGGCCCTGGTGTTCGGGGCGGCGGGCTATGCGCTCCAGGGCAGCCCCGGCCTGCCCGACGCACCTGCGAATGCCGGCGCCGAGCGCTCGGTCATTCCGCTGACGGACGCCCGTCACGCCTTCTTCGGCAATTTCTCGGCGGAAGAATCGTGGCTCGGCATGTCCGAGGGCCTGGCCCGCGCCGGGAACACCGAGGATGCCGTCGGGATCCTCCAGAATGCAGTCGGGCGCTATCCCGGCAGCGTCCAGCTGTGGATCGGGCTCGGCAATGCGCTGGTCGACCATGCCCACGGCCTGACCCCGCCTGCCGAGCTCGCCTACCGCCGGGCGGCCGAGCTCGCCCCGGGCCATCCCGCCGCGCCCTTCTTCTACGGCCTGGCGCTGGCGCGGTCGGGCGATCGGGCAGGGGCGGTCGCGGTCTGGCAGCGCATCCTCGCAACCGCGCCACCCAAGGCGAGCTGGCGGCCGCTGGTGGAGCTTGGCGTCGTGACCTTGAGCAAGCCGCCGGCACAAGCGCCGCGCTGACTTACGCGGGCGGCTCGGTGCCTTCGAGCCCGCGGGTGTCGGGACGGAACTTGTCGTGCCGCGGGAGATCATCGCCCGGATCGAACCACGAAACCTTGCTTCCCCAGAAGATGTGAAACCCGGGCTGGACCGCCCCCGGATCGTCCAGGGTCACGATCGGGAAGTCGACCGTCTCGGGCTGGTGGTCGACCCGAACCTGCAGCGGGGAGCCGCAGTCCGCGCAAAAGGCGCGCTGGCCGAAGCTCGATGAAACGACCCACCGGACCGCGCCTTCGCCTTCGGTCCAGACGAAGTTGTCGACCGGCACGGTGGCGAACGGCATGGCCGGAGCTCCGCCGTAAAGCTGGCAGGTGCGGCAATGGCACCACCCGGCATCGAACGGCTCGCTCGTGAGCGCGTACCGCACCGCGCCGCACAGGCACCCGCCGGTCAGGCCCATAAACCGCTCCTTCAATTGACTACGGCTGGGGCGCTCCTTACATCGCCCGGCGCAGTTTCCCAGAGCGTCGGCGACGGGTTTGCGCCTTTCTTGAACGCGCGGGTTTTTAAGGGAATTTCATGTTCGCCGGATTGGCAAAGAGCATCTTCGGATCGGCTAACGATCGCTACGTCCGCGGCCTCGGCAAATATGTCGACGCGGTCAACGGCTTCGAGCCGACCATTTCGGCCCTGACCGACGAGGAGCTGCGCGGCCAGACCGAGCTGTTCCGCCGCCGTCTGGCCGACGGCGCGAAGCTCGACGACCTGCTTCCGGAAGCTTTCGCGACGGTCCGCGAAGCGGCCGTTCGAACGCTCGGCCAGCGCCATTACGACGTCCAGCTGGTGGGCGGCATCGCGCTCCACCGTGGCGAGATCGCCGAGATGAAGACCGGCGAGGGCAAGACCCTCGTCGCGACCCTCGCGGTCTATTTGAACGCGCTCGAAGGGAAAGGCGTCCACGTCGTCACGGTCAACGACTATCTCGCCAAGCGCGACGCCGAGTGGATGGGGCAGATCTACCGCTTCCTCGGGATGACGGTCGGGGTCATCGTTCCCAATCTGTCCGACCAGGAGCGGCGGGACTCCTACGGGGCCGACATCACCTACGGCACCAACAACGAGTTCGGCTTCGACTATCTGCGCGACAATATGAAATATTCGCGCGCGGCGATGGTCCAGCGGCCGTTCCATTACGCGATCGTCGACGAGGTCGATTCGATCCTGATCGACGAGGCGCGGACTCCGCTGATCATCTCTGGCCCGACCGACGACAAGTCCGACCTGTACATCGGCGCCGACCGGATCGTGAAGACGTTCGACGAGAGCGACTACGAGAAGGACGAAAAGCAGAAGAGCGTCGTCCTGACCGAGGACGGGACCGAGAAGGCCGAGCGCATGCTCGAGGCCGACGGGCTGATCGAGGGGCGCAACCTCTACGACATCGTCAACACCCAGGTCGTCCACCACCTCAACCAGGCGCTCAAGGCGAACGTGATGTTCCGCAAGGACATCGATTACATCGTCAAGGACGGCAAGGTCATCATCATCGACGAGTTCACCGGCCGCATGATGGACGGCCGGCGCTGGTCGGACGGGCTCCACCAGGCGGTCGAGGCCAAGGAGGGAGTCGCGATCGAGCCCGAGAACCAGACGCTCGCCTCGATCACCTTCCAGAACTATTTCCGGATGTACCCCAAGCTCGCCGGGATGACCGGCACGGCGATGACCGAGGCGCCGGAATTCTTCGACATCTACAAGATGAACGTGGTCGCGATCCCGACCAACGTGCCGGTGCTGCGCGTCGACGAGGAGGACGTCTTCTACAAGACGCTGACCGAGAAGTTCGGCGCGATCGCCGAGGAGCTCAAGATCAAGCAGGAACTCGGCCAGCCGGTGCTGGTCGGCACCGTGTCGATCGAGAAGTCGGAGATGCTGTCCGAGTTCCTCGAGCAGCACGGGGTCAAGCATTCGGTGCTCAATGCCCGCTTCCATGAGCAGGAGGCGCACATCGTCGCCCAGGCCGGGCGCATCGGCGCGGTGACGATCGCGACCAACATGGCTGGCCGCGGCACCGACATCCAGCTCGGCGGCAACCTCGAGTTCCGGATGCAGGACGAGTTCCCGGAGATCGCCGCCGGGACTCCGGAATATGACGCCAAGGCGGAACAGATCCGCGCCGAGATCGTGACCGAGAAGCAGCAGGTGCTCGAGTTCGGCGGGCTCTACGTGCTCGGCACCGAGCGCCACGAGAGCCGGCGCATCGACAACCAGCTGCGCGGCCGCTCGGGCCGCCAGGGCGACCCCGGCCTGTCCAAATTCTATTTGAGCCTGGACGACGATCTGCTGCGCATCTTCGGGCCGCAGACGATGTTCGCCCGACTGATGAACAACCAGCTCGAGCAGGGCGAGGCGCTGACCCACCGCTGGATCTCCAAGGCGATCGAAACCGCCCAGAAGAAGGTCGAGGCGCGCAACTACGACATCCGCAAGCAGGTCGTCGAATTCGACGACGTGATGAACGACCAGCGCAAGGTCATCTACGAGCAGCGCGCCGACATCATGGACGCCGAGAGCGTCAACGAGGTCATTGTCGACATGCGTGCCGAGACGGTTCGGTCGATCGTCGCGGTCAACTGCCCCGAGGGCACGTATCCCGAGCAATGGAACGTCGCCGAGCTCAAGGACAGCGTCGCCGATATTTTCGCCCTGCAGCCGCCGATCGACGATTGGTTGCGCGAGGAAGCGGTGGAATCGGACATCATCGCCGACCGGCTACAGGCGCTGGCCGACGAACAAATGGCTGCGAAGGCTTCCGACTTTGAATCGGACCAATGGGACGACATCGAAAAGCAGATCCTGCTCCAGCGGCTCGACCATCACTGGAAAGAGCATCTGGCGACGCTCGACGCGCTGCGCCAGGTCATCCACCTGCGGAGCTACGCTCAGAAGAAGCCCATCGACGAATACAAGCAGGAGGCATTCCTTCTGTTCGAGCGCCTGCTGGTCGCGATCCGCGAGGACGTGACGAAGACATTGATGCGCGGTCAATTCCATTTCGCGGAAACGCCGCCGCCGCAACTGCCCGACTTCATCACCCAGCATCTCGACCCGTTCTCGGGGGATGACGATACGGCGGACCTCGACGCCGGCGCCCGCGGGCTGCTCGCCGGGCTGCCGCCGCTCAACATTCCGCAACCGCCGCTGCCCCAGCGCGATGCCGAGGGCGGCGTGGTCGAGACGCCACTCAGCCGCAACGCGCCGTGCCCGTGCGGCTCCGGCAAGAAGTACAAACATTGCCACGGGCAGCTCGCGTAACGCCGGTGCGGGCCGCCGCACCCGTTGATCGTACGCAGCTGAGGCGCGCCTATCGTCGCGAGGAGGAGACGGTCGTCGCCGAGCGCCTCGCCCAGGCGCGGCTCGATCCCGAGGTCCTTGGCGAGGCTACCGCGATCGCGCAGACGCTCGTAAAAGGGGTGCGCGCGCACAAGCCGTCGGGCATCGACGCCTTCCTCCACGCCTACGACCTCGGCTCGGACGAGGGCATCGCGATGATGTGCCTGGCCGAAGCTCTGCTGCGGATTCCGGACGCGCACACGGCCGACGAGCTGATCGCCGACAAGCTCGCCGGGCCCGACTGGTCGGAGAAGCTCGGCGCATCGGATTCGTCGTTCGTCAACGCCGCGACCTTCTCGCTGCTGCTGACCGGCAAGGTGCTGGAGAGCGCGCAGGACCGCTCCGACAATTGGAAGGCGGCGCTGGGCCGCGCGGTCGGGCGGCTCGGCGAGCCGGTCGTGCGCACCGCGGTGCGCGAGGCGATGAAGATCCTCGGCCGCAATTTCGTGTTCGGCCGGACCATCGACGAGGCATTGAAGCGCGCCGAGCCCGAGCGCCGGCAGGGGCTCAGCCATAGCTTCGACATGCTTGGCGAGGCAGCCAAGACATTCGCCGACGCCGAGCGCTATGCCGACGCCTATGGCGGTGCCCTCGACCGCATCGCCAAGGAGGCCAACGACGGCTTTCGCAAGTCGCCGGGCATTTCGGTCAAGCTGACCGCGCTTCATCCGCGCTATGAATATCTGCACGCCGAGGAAGCGGTCGCCGCGGTGCTGCCGATCCTGCGCGAGCTGGCGCTGAAGGCCTCGAAGGCCGACGTCCATTTCACCATCGACGCCGAGGAAGCCGACCGGCTCGAGCTGCAGATGGACGTGTTCGAGGCGCTGCTCGCCGACGACGAGTTGTTCGCCCCGAGAAAGGACGGAAGCTCGTGGGGCGGGTTCGGGATCGCGATCCAGGCCTATCAGAAGCGCGCGCGGCCGCTGTGCGAGTGGGCCGTTGCCGCGGCCCGGACGCATCGACGCAAGCTGATGGTCCGCCTGGTCAAGGGCGCTTATTGGGACACCGAGGTCAAGGCCGCCCAGGTCGCCGGCCTGCCCGATTATCCGGTGTTCACGCGCAAGGTCGCGACCGACGTTTCCTACCTCGCCTGCGCCAAGACCCTGCTCGATGCGAGCGACGTGATCTACCCGGCGTTCGCGACCCACAACGCCAACACCATCGGCCAGGTCAAGGCGCTGGCGAAGGACCGGCCGTTCGAGTTCCAGCGGCTGCACGGCATGGGCGAGGCACTGTATGAGGAGCTGGCGCGGCTCGAGGCGGGCATCGGCGATCCGCGCACCCCGGTGCGCATCTATGCGCCCGTCGGCAGCCACAAGGAGCTGCTCGCGTATCTCGTACGGCGGCTGCTCGAGAACGGCGCCAACTCGAGCTTCGTCAATCGCATCGCCGACGAGCAGGTCTCGCTCGACGAGCTGGTCCGGGACCCGGTCTCCGAGCTTGCCGGGCTCGAACCCAAGCGCAACCCGAAGATCGTACTCCCGCCCGAGCTGTTCGCCGCCGAGGGCCGCCGCAACAGCGCCGGGGTCGATCTCTCGGACCCGCTGGTGCGCGAACCGTTGCTCGAGCGCCTGCAGGCCCTCGAAAGCCGCAGCTGGACGGCCAAGCCGACGCTCGGGTCGGGCAAGGCCCGGCCGGTGACGTCGCCGACCGACCGGCGGGTCGAAGTGGGGACCGTGTTCGAGGCGAGCGCCGACGAGGTCGACCGGATGATCCGCGCCGGCCATGCCGCGCAGGTCGCGTGGGACGCGCTCGGCGGTGAGGCCCGCGCCCGGCTGCTCGAGCGCACGGCCGATCTCTACGAGGAGCATGCCGAGGAGTTTTTCTCGCTGTGCATCCGCGAGGCGGGGAAGACCCTGATCGACGCGGCGCTCGAAGTGCGCGAGGCGGTCGACTTCCTGCGGTTCTACGCGTCGGAGGCACGCCGTCAGTTCACCCGTCCGCTGCCGCTGCCCGGCCCGACCGGCGAGCAGAACGAGCTGCGCCTGCACGGCCGCGGGGTGTTTGCCAGCATCAGCCCATGGAATTTCCCGCTGGCCATCTTCACCGGCCTGACCTCGGCGCCGCTCGCCGCGGGCAATGCGGTGATCACCAAGCCGGCCGGGCAAACGCCGCTGATCGGCGCGCTGGCCGTCGAGCTGATGCATAAAGCGGGCATTCCGCGGGATGTGGTTCAGCTGGCGCCGGGTGCAGGCAGCGTCGTCGGCGGGACTTTGACCGCGCATCCGCTGCTCGCCGGCGTGGTCTTCACCGGCTCGACCGAGACGGCGCGCACGATCAACCGCACGCTGGCGGAGCGCGGCGGCCCGATCATCCCGTTCATCGCCGAGACCGGCGGTCAGAATGCGATGATCGTCGACAGCTCGGCGCTGCCCGAGCAGGTCACGCGCGACGTCATCTCCTCCGCCTTCCAGAGCGCGGGCCAGCGCTGCTCGGCGCTGCGGGTGCTGTTCGTCCAGGAAGACGTCGCCGATCAGATGATCGCGATGGTCGCGGGCGCGATGCGCGCGCTCAAGGTCGGCGACCCGAGCGAGCTCACCACCGACGTCGGCCCGGTCATCGACGACGGCGCCAAGCGACTCCTCGACGAGCATATCGAGTGGCTTGACCAGAACGCCGTGAAAGTCTGCCGGCTCGATCAGCCCCTGGAGGCCGAAAACGGCTGCTTTGTCGCTCCCGCGTTCTATGAGCTCCGATCTCTAAGCCAATTGAAACATGAGAATTTCGGTCCGGTCCTCCACGTCATCCGGTTCCCGGCGGAAGGGCTCGAGCAGGTGGTTCGGGACATCAATGCGACGGGCTACGGGCTGACGCTCGGGCTGCAGAGCCGGATCGACACAGTGCGCGATTATGTCGAAGAGCATGCCCGCGTCGGCAATTTCTACGTCAACCGCAACCAGATCGGCGCGATCGTCGAAAGCCAGCCGTTCGGCGGCGAGGGCTTGAGCGGCACCGGGCCCAAGGCCGGCGGCCCGCACTATGTCGCGCGCTTCGCGACCGAGCGCGTGACCTGCATCGACACGACGGCGGCCGGCGGCAACGCCTCGCTTATGGCGGCGCTCGAGGGATGAGGCTCGCGCGCGCAGCGGTCGTCCTGGCGTCGGCCGCGGGGCTGTCCGCGTGCGACGCTTATTACAACGATTTCGACATCATCAACGGCACCAGGGTCGAGGTTCTCGACCTCTCGGTGCGCGACGGCCCGAACGTATGGCAACTCGGCAAGCTCAAGCCGGGCGCGCGGACGACCTTCCACGGCCACCTTGCCGGCCAGGACACGGGGACCATCTCCTGGACCATCGCCGGCAAGCGTTATTCGGCCGACGGCTGTTTCTACACGGTCGGCGGCGCGACCCACGGGACGGTCATCGTCGCGGGCGACCACCTCGACTATCGCTGCACCTGACCTGTCCCAGGCTGATACGGTCGGGAACGGCCGCTGGACGGTTCGCCCGCCCGGGCGTTGATGGCCCTGCGGGGTGGTCTTTTAGCGAGACACGAACGCACCTCGCCGGAGCGGTCGGCCTCTCCGGGATCGGCCGCTCCGTATTTCAGATCACGATTCGCAGGTCCGCCCCGCCCGCCGCCGACTCCAGCGCGACGATCGAGCCGCCGTGGGCCAGCGCGACCTGGCGGGCGAAGCTCAAGCCGACTCCGCTGCCACCCTTGTGGGTGGTGTAGAAGGGCAGGAAGATATCCTCCCGGCGATCCTGCGGGATGCCCGGCCCATTGTCCTCGACGTCGATCCGGAAACGGCCGTTCGGTTCGCGCTGGACGGTCAGCGCAACGGCCGGCGCCGCGCTGTCGTTCGTGGCCCGGATGCCGTTGCGCAGCAGGTTGAGCACGGCGTGGGCGAGCAGCTCCGGGTCGGCGGTGAGCGACAGCGATTTGGGCCTGACCTCGACCCGGCCCTCGACCTTGCGTTCGCCGGCGCTGGCCAAGGCGAGGCGGAGGATCTCCTCGGCCCACGGCCCGGCCTTGAACGAGCGGCGGTGGACTTCCGGAGTCTGGGCGAACTCGCGATAGCTTTCGACGAAGCGGAGAATGCCTTCGGCGCGGCGCGCGACGGTCTCCGCCGCCTGGCGCGCGTCGGCGACGTCGGCGCCCGCCTTTTCCGCCGCCGCGACCATGTCGGCGCTCGACCGCGCCAGCGACGTGACCGGGGTCAGCGAATTCATGATCTCGTGGGTCAGCACCCGGACGAGGTCGGCCTGGGCGGCGACCTCGAGCGCCCCAAGCTCGCTTTGCACCGGCAGGATCGACAGGACCGTCACCGGCTGGTCGAGCCGCGCCACCTGGGCCGAGGCGAAGATCGCCTTGTGCGGAACGCCGTCGAGCATCAGCCGGGTGATCTTGCGGATCCCGGGCGGCAGCTTGACCACCGCCGCGAGCTCCG
>DASRAY010000037.1:0-3165 GCA_035637935.1 Sphingomicrobium sp. | reverse complement strand
ACGAGCAAAGCGCTGCGCCCGCGGCCCGCCAGGCCCAGCATGTCGAGCTGATGCCGCCGCGGCGCCCAGCCTTTGGCTTCGAACCACGACCGGACGACCGGCGGAAGCGCGTCAGTCCTCAGCGGCGTCAGTCCCCTCGCGGCGGCGCTGTTCCTCCTCCTTGTAGAGCTGGTCGGTCGCCTGTTCGGTGCGGCCGGCCTTGCCGGTCGAACCGCGGCGCATCACCAGCCAGACGAGGACGATCAGCAGCAGCGCCGGCCCGACGATGTCGATCAGCCACCATGGGATTGCGTTCATGAAGGAACCTCCGCCGTTTCTCCCTATATAGCTCGCAATGGCGCGATTGGGTTCCTGGATCAAAGCCCAGCCCCAGGGCATCTACGTGGCCCCGGCGGACGCGTGGATCGATCCCTCGCAGCCCAAGGCCAAAGCGCTCATCACCCACGGCCATTCCGACCATGCGCGCGGCGGCCACGGCGCGGTCCTGGCGACGGCGGAGACGCTGGCGATCATGGAGGTGCGCTGCGGGCCGCAGAGCGGCCAGGCGCTTGCCTATGACGAAACGATCCGCGTCGGCGAGGTCGACGTGCGCTTCGTTCCCGCCGGCCATGTGCTCGGCAGCGCGCAGATCGTGCTCGAACACAAGGGCGAACGAGTCGTCGTTTCCGGCGATTACAAGCGCCGCCCGGATCCGACCTGCCCGGCCTTCGTGCCGGTGCCGTGCGACATCTTCATCACCGAGGCGACCTTCGGCCTGCCGGTGTTCCGTCACCCCGACACCGGCAGCGAGATCGACCGGCTGCTCCACCGGCTGCACGCCGATCCGAACCGTTGCGTTCTCGTCGGAGCCTATGCGCTGGGCAAGGCGCAGCGGATCATCAGCGAGCTACGCGGGCGCGGCCACCACGCGCCGATCTATCATCACGGCGCGATCGAGCGGCTGAACCACCTCTACGAAAGCTTCGGCGTCGAACTCGGCGAGCTCCGCCACACCGCGTCCGCGACCAAGGCGGAGATGGCCGGCCACGTCGTGATCGCCCCGCCGTCGGCGCTCAACGACCGCTGGTCGCGGCGCCTGCCCGATCCCGTCACGGCGATGGCCTCGGGCTGGATGCGCATCCGCCAGCGCGCCCGCCAGCGCAACGTCGAGCTGCCGCTGATCATCTCCGACCACGCCGACTGGGACGAGCTGACCATGACCGTGCGCGAACTGGCGCCGCGCGAGGTGTGGATCACCCACGGCCGCGAGGAAGCATTGAAGCACTGGTGCATGACCCACCAGATCAAGGCCTGCGAGCTGAACCTGGTCGGCTACGAGGATGAGGACGAGTAGCTGCGTTCCTCCCTGGCCGAAGGCCGGGGAGGGGGACCAGCGAAGCTGGTGGAGGGGTAACTGGCGCCAGCGCCTCTACCCCACCACCCTCCCCATCCCCGCTTCCGCGGGGACAGGGAGGAACTGCGCTACCCGTCGCGCCGGCCGAGCAGCGCCGAGACGTAATTGATCGGCGCATGGTCGGCGCCGAACCGCGACGGGACGATCTTCCAGAACTTCCAGCCGTATTTGCGCAGATAGGCGAGGCGGGCGGCCCTGCGGTCGCGGGCGATCGCCGCCGCGTCGGGCGGCGGCGAATGGAGGCGGCCGGCGCTGTCGATATACACCTGCGACTCGACGTGCCGGCAGTCGAGCAGGCCTTCGGGCGGGACCTGCGTGACCATGTCGGCGCAATCGACGTAGCGCCGCGCGTTGCGGCCGCCGAACAAAGCGACGAACGGCGCCGTCCCGACCCGCGGCGAGCCGAACGTCACCAGCTCGGCCTTGGGCTGTTCGGCCGCCATCAGCGTCGCCATCGCCGCGCCGAGGCTGTGGCCGGTAATTACGAGCGACGGTTCCTGCTGCTCGCCGACCCACGCCGCGATGGGATCGCGCAGGCTCGCATAGGCTTTCCAGAAGCCGCGGTGGACCTTGCCGGGCCCGCCCCACTCCGTCGGCAGGAAATCCATGTCGGAGACGAGGTCGCGCCATTTGTCGGCCTGGGTGCCGCGAAAGGCGACGAACGCGGCCCCGCCGGGGATCGTCGTGGCGAAGGCCTGGGCGTCCCGGTCGATGCCGGAATCACTGTACCGGCCGGCAAACGTGCGCGGCGCGGTGAACCCGGCTCCGGCCAGCGCCGCCGCCAGTTCGGCCTCATGCCCCTCGTCGAATCTTATGTAGGCGAGCCGCGACAGCTCCGCGCACACCGCATCGCGCTCCCAGCTCGCGGCGAAATCAGCGACCGGCGGCCGGCTCTCGGGCCGAAGCAGCGCCGCGTAGGTTGGATCATAGGGAATCGAACGGTGCGCGATGGCCTGACTCCTAAGCGGATGAGGATGATCGCGAAGAACGAGCGAGAATAGCGCAAATGACGGTGATGGCGATGCTCGAACCGAAACCCATCACGGCCATCCACATGGAGTTGCCAACCGACGTCCCGCCCGCGAAGCCGCCGCTGCGGAACTTGAAGACGACGTATCCCCACACGAGCACCGTCAGGACGATACCGACCGCCCAGGGCATCGGCCTGGCGATCCCTCTGGCGGCGAGCATCAGGAACGGCAGCGAGACAAGCAGCACGCGGAACAGCAACGGCGCCCATTCCTCGCCAAGGTTCGAAGTCAGATAATCCAAATATCCGTCCAGCTGAGCCTCGACGGTCATGACGATCGCGCCAATGGCGAGCGCCAGGAGGACAAGCCAAGGGCGCTGTGCGCGCATTCGCATCTTCAATGCACCGCCTCTTCGCGCTTCACCCCGGACTTCGCCAGCTGGTCGTCGATCTGGGCGACCAGGCGCTCGACTCCGGCCTGGTCCTTGGCCTCGGCGCGGGCGACCAGCACGTCCTGGGTGTTCGAGGCGCGGAGCAGCCACCAGCCGTCGGCGGTGCTGACCCGGACGCCGTCGGTCGCGTCGACTTTGGCGCGGTCCGCGGACAGGCGGTCGCGGACCTCGTCGACGATCGCGAACTTGCGAACTTCGTCGACCTGGAAGCGCAACTCGGGGGTGGCGACCGCCTTCGGCATTGCGCTCTTGATCTCGGTCAGGCTCTTGCCGCTCGCGCTCACCGCCTCGATCAGCCGAACCGCCGCGTAGAGCGCGTCGTCAAAGCCATACCAGCGGTGCTTGAAGAA
>DASRAY010000036.1:0-3670 GCA_035637935.1 Sphingomicrobium sp. | reverse complement strand
ACACCGAACGCGCCGCTGGCGCCGCTCGTGTGGTTCAAGAGCGGCGGGACGGCCGAATGGCTGTTCGAGCCGAAGGACGAGGACGACCTCACCGATTTCCTCCGGGAACTCGATCCCGGTGTGCATGTGATGGCGCTCGGCCTGGGCTCCAACCTCATCGTCCGCGACGGGGGAGTCCCCGGCGTCGTTGTGCGCCTCGGCAAGGCGTTCTCGAAAATCGAGAAAGCCGACGACGTGACCCTGCGCTGCGGCGGCGGGGCGAGCGGCATCCTCGTCTCCTCGACTGCGCGCGACGCCGGCATTGCCGGGCTCGAGTTCCTGCGCGGGATTCCCGGCACGGTCGGCGGCTTCGTCCGCATGAACGGCGGCGCCTACGGCCGCGAGGTCAAGGACATCCTCGTCTCGGCCCGCATCATCCTGCGCGACGGGACGATGGTCGACTGGCCGCTCGACAGGCTCGGCTACACCTATCGCCACAGCGACGTGCCGGAAGGCGCGGTGGTGGTCGAAGCGACCTTCGGCGGCGCTCCGGGCAAGCCGGACGCGATCGGCGCCGAGATGGACGCGATCGCCCGCGCTCGCGAGGACTCGCAGCCGCTGCGCAGCCGCACCGGCGGCTCGACCTTCAAGAATCCGCCGGGCCACAAGGCGTGGGCGCTGATCGATGCGGCGGGCTGCCGCGGGCTTCAGCACGGCGACGCCCAAGTCTCGGAAAAGCATTGCAATTTCCTGCTGAACCTCGGTAGCGCGTCGAGCGCCGACATCGAGGAGCTGGGCGAGGAGGTCCGGCGCCGGGTGCGGTCCAAAACCAACATCACGCTCGAGTGGGAAATCCAGCGCGTAGGGGTCGTCGAGTGAACAAGGACAGCCACGTCGTGGTGCTGATGGGCGGCTGGGGAAGCGAGCGCGAGGTGTCGCTGACCAGCGGTCGCGGCGTCGCCGCCGCGCTGCGCGAGCGCGGCTGGACCAACGTCAGCGAGCTCGACATGGACCGCGACGTCGCGGCCCGCCTCGCCGCGCTCAAGCCCGACGTCGTGTTCAACGCGCTCCACGGCACCCCCGGCGAGGATGGCACGGTCCAGGGCATGATGGACCTGATGGGCCTCAACTACACCCACAGCGGGCTGGAAACGTCGGTCATCGCGATCGACAAGGAGCTGACCAAGATGGTCCTGGTGCCCCATGGTGTCCGCATGCCGGCGGGCAAGGTGGTGTCGAGCGACAGCCTGCACCAGGCCGATCCGTTGCCCCGGCCCTATGTGGTGAAGCCGGTCAACGAGGGCTCGTCGGTCGGCGTCGCGATCGTCACCGAGCAAGGCAACTACGGCAACCCGATCGGCCGCGACGTCGATGGGCCGTGGCGCCATTTCGACCATCTGCTCGCCGAGCCCTTCATCAAGGGGCGCGAGCTGACCGTCGCGGTGCTCGGCGACGAGGCGCTTGCCGTGACCGAGCTCAAGCCCAAGGCCGGCTTCTATGACTATGACGCCAAATATACCGACGGGCTGACGGTTCACGTCTGCCCGGCCGAAGTCCCCGACGATATCGCCCGGGCGATGATGGACATGGCGGCGAAGGCGCACCGCCTGCTCGGCTGCAAGGGGGCGTCGCGCTCCGATTTCCGCTGGGACGACGAGCAAGGCGAGGCGGGGCTTTATCTGCTCGAGGTCAACACCCAGCCGGGGATGACTCCCCTGAGCCTGGTCCCCGAGCAGGCCAGGCTCAAGGGCATTAGCTACGGCGAGCTGGTCGAGCGGCTGATCGCGGAGGCGCTGCAATGAGCGCGTCGCACGTTCGCCGCGGAGGCGGCGGGATGCGCGCCAACGCGCGCAAGTCCCCGCCCAAGGTCACCGTCCCGAAGAAGCTCGCGCGGAAGCTGCCGGTCAGCCATGCGCGCGCCAATCGTATGCTCGGCCTCGCCTTCGGCGGTTTCATGCTGGCGCTCGGGCTGTTCGTCGCCATCGCGCTCGACATTCCGGCCAAGGCCGAGCGCTCGGCCGGAGCGGCGATCGGCCGGGCCGGCTTCACCGTCAGCGGCTATCAGATCGTCGGCTTGAGGCACATGGACCGCCGGCCGATCGACGACGTGGTCACCGACGAGCTCCATCGCGCCGCCGGTGAGGCGGGTGCGGCCAAGGCGCCGCAGCCGCTGGTCGACGTCGCCCGGATCCGCGACCGGCTGCTGCGGTTCGGCTGGGTCAGGGACGCGCGCATCTCCCGCCGACTCCCCGACACCCTGGTCGTCGACATCGTCGAGCGCACGCCCGCGGCACTGTGGCAGGACAGCGGCCGGCTGGCGCTGATCGACGCCGACGGTGTCGTGCTCGACCGGGTGCCGATCGACAAAATGCCCGACTTGCCACTGCTGATCGGGCCGGGCGCCAATGCGCAGGCGCGCGAGCTCGGCGGGTTGATGGCCGACGTTCCGACCCTGAAGCCGCAGCTCGCCTCCGCGACCTGGGTCGGCGGCCGGCGCTGGGACCTCAACTTCCAATCGGGCGAGACGGTCGCTTTGCCCGAAGGCGATGCCGCCGCGCGGACCGCGCTGGTCCACTTCGCCAGGGGCGACAAGGAAGGCGGGCTGCTTGGCCGCGGATTCCGGCGCTTCGATCTGCGCAACTGGGCGCCAGGCCGCGGCATGACCGTGCAGTTGCCCGAAGGCGCACCCAAGGCGGCGGTGCCGGGGCATCAGGAAGGCTAGTCGGGAAGGTGGCCCAGCCGTCCGAACAGCATTTGATCGCCGCGCTCGACATCGGCTCGTCGAAGGTCAGCGCGCTGATCGTGACGCCGGGCGAGGACGGCCGGCTGACGGTGCTCGGCACCGGCCAGCGCGAAAGCCGCGGGGTCAAGCGCGGGTACATCACCGACATGGCGGCGAGCGAGTTCGCGGTGCGCGAGGCGGTCGAGCTCGCCGAGCGCATGTCCGGGGTCACGGTCGACGACGTCTGGGCGAGCTACGGCGCCGGCGGGCTGGTCAGCGACCTCGCCAACGTCGAAGTCGAGCTTGGCGGCCATCCGGTCGAACAATCGGACATCAACGAGCTCCTGAACGCCGGCAAGAGCGCGATCGACCGCAACGGCCAGGTCGTGCTCCACGCCCACCCGGCGCTGTACACGATCGATCGCGCCCAGGGCGTCCAGCAGCCGATTGGCCTCCATGCCAACCGCCTCGGCGTCGACATCCATGTCATCGCCGCCGATCCGGCGCCATTGCGCAACATCGACACGGTGATCCGCTCGGCCCATCTCGGGGTCAAGGCGATCGTCGCCTCGCCGATCGCCGCTGCGTTGGCGTGTCTGAGTGACGAGGAGCGCGACCTTGGTGTCGCCCTGGTCGAGCTGGGCGCGGACGTCACCAACGTCTCGGTGCATTTCGGCGGGATGCTGGTCGGCCTGCGCTCGATCCCGCTCGGGGCGCACGACATCAGCAACGATATCGCCTGCGCGTTCGGCGTCCAGCGCCGCGACGCCGAGCGGCTCAAATGCTTCTACGGCTCGGCGATGACCTCCCCCCTCGACAATCACGAGATGATCGAGGCGAGCCAGATCGGGGCGGAGCAGGGCGCCGAGCCGCTCAAGATCACGCGCGCGCAGCTGATGATGGTCATTCGCCAGCGGGTCGAGGAACTGACCAACGAGATCGAGGGCGCGTTGAAGGGCCTCGGCTTCA
>DASRAY010000035.1:0-13180 GCA_035637935.1 Sphingomicrobium sp. | reverse complement strand
CGGCGCCAGGCCCGCTTTCGCGATCGCCGCCGTCGCCGCATCGACGAACAATTGCTCCGCGGCGTCGAGGTAGAGGGCATTGCGGTCGTGCCAGCCATGCGACTGGACGTACCATTCATGGGGAGCGACGATATGGCGGCGCGCGATCCCGGCATTGTCGAACACGCCGGACAGGCGATCGAACAACGCTTTCTTCCCGCCGAACGCCTCGCGCGCCCGAGCCTTGGCTTCGGACTGCTCGATGACTCCGGGTGGAACCGCGGTGGCGAGCGAGAGGAGACTGCACTGTTGCATTCGCATGGGCCTTCAGACTGGACTTAGGTCATTCGTTACGTGGCACAAGCCGAAGGCCTTACATGCCGGCTGGCCCGCCGGGGGCACGAGCGGGCCAGCCGTTAGCTGGATCGCAGGGCGAACCAGCCTGACCGCTTACCCGCCGTTCGGCCGGTCCGGACCCCTGAAGCAGGCGATGTCGTACTGGGAAACCGATGCAGTGTTCTTGTTGTTGATGCCGTCCTGCTCGCCGGCATAGTGCGCACCCGACTTGCTGTCTTCCTGGAAGGGCGACCCGGGGCCGGGCTCGCGGCCCGACTGACTGGGGGCAACGCCGTCCTCGCATTCGAGGCCATCCTCACCGCCGACTTGCTGTCCGGTGGCGTGGTGCGGTGAAATGCTGCCGGGGGCCGGTTGGGCCAAAGCGATCGCGGGAGCCACGGACATCATCGTCGCTGCGAACAGAGCAATCGGGCGTCTCATGATTTCACTCCTCAAGTCTTGCCCCCCGCTCATGCTCAAAACAACGCGGGACACGCGGCATTTTTGCCGTCGGATTATCGACTTAGTGCGGCGCGGCGGCCGAAGGGTTCAATCATCCCGTGGGCTACGTCCGCCCCTCTACAACGCCCAACTCAGCCCAAGGATCAGGGCGGTCCGGTTGTGGCGGCGGTCGCCGTAATAGTCGTGGCCGGGCCCGCCGCCGGTCGCGATCACGTGGAGTGTGGCCGGACCGACCTCGCGCGCGACGCCCAGCCGCCAGTCGTATTGCGCCCGGTCGTCATGGTTGGCGCCGGGATATTCGATCGGGACCAGCAGCCCGACATGCCCGCTGAGCCGAAGCCTTCGGAGCGGGCTGACGGTCGCGTCGAGCTCACCGTAGGCGGCCTTCGTGCCGTGCCCGAAATAATGCGGCGAAAGGTAGATCCGCGAGGTCAGGAAACCGCGCGACGCGCCGGCATAGATTTCGGTGTAGGACGTGGACGCGCCCCGGCTCGTATAAAGCGTGTAGCTCGAATGGACGGCGCCGATGTCGATCGTGACGCCGCCGGGCAAACGCTTGGCATAGCCGCCGCTCAGCTGCAGCCCGAGCGGCTGGATGCCGTCACCGGAGCTGGCCACCGCGCTAGCCGAGACGGCGCCGTACAGGCCGCTCGGATCGTCGTAGGACAGGTCGACCACGGCGACGGGATGGCCCGAGCTTAAGGTATAGCCGCGGAACCGAGCGTCGCTGAAGACAGACACCGCGGCGCCGACCTCGGCCGAGGCCGGCGATGCGGCGAACAGAAGCAGGCCGGCAATGACCGCTTGCAGCCCGAGCGAGCTAGCGGCCCAGCCTCGTGCCGGCGGCCTGGGCGCAGCCGCAGTCACAGCCGCGCGCCGCCCGCACCAGAGTCGCGCAGGCATCGATCGCCCCGCCGCCGGCGCGCGCGGAGACCAGGCTCAGGGCGGCCGACGGGCGCTCCTGCCGAAGCAGTGCGACGAGACCGCTGACATGGGCCGCGGCAAAGGAGCTGCCATTGACGAGAAACCATCGATCCCCCGGCTGCGTGGTCGGAACGTCGCGCCCGGGCGCAGTGTAAACCCGGCCGCGGGACGGTGCCACTACCGTGTCGGAAACTGCCAGGACGCCCGGCATCGACGCCGGGAAGCCGCCGTTGGGGCGCTTTGGATCGAACGCAGTCACGACCACCGAGCCGCGCTCCATCACGGCCTTGAGGACTGCGCCCAGCAAGCGATCGTCGGGCCCACTCAAGCTCAGGTTGATGACGTCCGCCTTCTGCTCGGCGGCGAAGTAGAGCGCTTTCACCAGGCTGAAGCTGTCGCACACCGTTCGCACGGGCCTGGCGCTCGCCTGCCAGCAGGCGCGGAGCCCGAGCAGCCGCGCGCCCGGAGCGACCCCCGCGATGCCGATGCGGTTGTCGGCCCTGGCGGCGATGATCCCGGCGACCCCGGTGCCGTGCTGCTCGAACGCCGGGGCGCGACCGGCGATGAAGTTGCGATTGACGAGCAGCTGCCCGGCGAGGTCGGGATGGTTCCCTTCGATGCCGCTGTCGATGACCGCGACCTTGACGCCGCGGCCGGTGGCAAGCTCGTGCAGTTCCGCCAGCCGCCACTGCCGCGCGACGGGCTGTGCCGGATACAGCGGATCATTATGCGACGCCGGCGCGCTTTGGGTTTCGAACGTTGCGTTGGGCTGCGCCCATTGGACGTTGGAGTCGCGCGACACCTCGGCAGCTGCGGCGGCGGTAGCCCGGCCCGCTGGAACCGCCATTACGAAACAGTCGAGGCCGATCATCGGCATCGGCCAGGCGTCGACCAGGGTCAGGCCGTGCGCCTGCGCGATCCGCCGCGCCAGCCGCTCGCGGGCGCTGCGGGCGAGGTCGTCGCCATAGCCGCCGCCATAAGCGCCGTTCGGCCGGTAATGGTCGGGCGGATGGCGGACCATGACCAGAATCTGCTGGTCGGGCGTCGTCGGCGCCGCCTGGACTGCGCCCGGGCGCAGCGAGGCGGTTGCCGCCACCACGCACAGCAGGAAGAGCCAGCGCAGCATCTTCATTGGGCGGGTCCGTCGATCGGCTGGGCGAGCGTCACGTTGCGGTCGGCCCCGAGCTTCGCCAGCGCGGAAGGACGAGCCCCGGCCGGGACGTGCAGCAGATAGGCGTCGGCGTCGGTCGGTCCGCCGACCAGCGACGCGCCGCTTGCCGCTAGCGCCGCCCGCAGGTCCGCTTCACGCGCGTCGGGCTTGAACATAACGATGATGTTGGCGCTCGCCGCGATTTGCGACGAGCCGAGAGCGACGAACGCCGGCTGGGTCAGCGGCTGCAGCAGCCACGCACCGGCCGCGAGGAACGCGACCTGGGCGCCGGCGACCGCGGCGACCACCGGACGCCGCACGAAATCCCACAATTCGCCGGCCGCCACCGCGATCCGCGAGCGGCGCTGCGGCCGGGCCTCGATCCGGCTGCGCAGCCGCGCCCAACCGCTTTCGACGTCGGGGGCGAACGCGCGGACCTGGTCGATCAGGACCGGCTCCATGCCGAGCGTCCGCTGGCACCGCGCGCAGCCGGCGAGATGCCGCTCGAACCGCGCGCGGTCGGCGGGTTCGAGCTGGCCGGTGGCATACCAGGGAAGCAGTTCTTCGGCCTGATCGTGCGAATCGTCGGGCATCGCCATGTCCTAAATCCAGTCGGCGAAGCGGCCGGACAAAGCGTCCTTGAGCCGGCGCCGGGCGTGGAACATCCGGGTTTTCACGGTGTCGACCGGACAACTCATGATCTCGGCGATCTCGCGATAGCCGAGGCCATGGAAGTAAGTGAGGTCGACGACCGCGCGATGATCGGCGGACAGCGTGTCCATCGCCGCGATCAACGCGTCGTGGAGCCGTTCGTGGTCGAGCTGGTCGTCAGCCCCGGGCTCCGAGCTGACGCGCGTATCGACCGCCGGCTCCTCGACCGGGTCGGGCCAGCGGGCGCGGGCCTTCAGCGCCTTGCGGTAGGCAATGGCGAAGATCCAGGTCGACAATTTGCTTGTCCCCCGGAACGTCTCGGCCGTGTCCCACACCACCATCATCGTGTCGTCCAGCACTTCCTCAACCAGCTGCGGCCGCTGCACGAGGTTGAACAGGAACCGGGCCAGTCGCGGCTGGTAGATCCGGTACAGCCGTTCAAACGCGCGCAAGTCCCGTGCCCGGACTCGAACCAGCAACTCATTTTCTTCAGACGCAGCCGTCCGGGCTGTGCCTGGCGGGGGGCGGTTAGCCGTCCCGAATATGCTCAATTGCCGACCCACCCGTTTGCCATGGGTGCCTCCGTCCGCCGGAAAGGTTCACGTGCAGAGTTCATCGCTTAGCCTCGTTGCCAACGCGCTGGAACCGCAACCGCGCGCAAGAGTAAGGTCGAGCGCGCCCCCGCCCAAGGAGTTCGGATGAGACCGCGTCAAATTCAAGTCGCAATGCTTTTGAGCCTGGCTTCGTGCGGCACGTCGACGACCGCGCAAACCAGTGGCGAGCGCCCGTTCACGACGGCCGCGGTCACAACCTTCGACTCGCCGTGGGCGATGGACTTTCTGCCCGGCTCGGGCGTGCCGATGACCAATCTCGCGCTGGTGACCGAGAAGCCGGGGCGGATCTGGCTGATCGATGTCGCCAGCGGCCGGAAACGGCCAGTCGCGGGCGTGCCGCGGGTGGTGCTGTCGAGCCAGGGCGGGCTGCTCGACGTCGTCGCCGCGCCGAGCTTCGCCGGCGACCAGATGATCTATCTCACTTATTCGGAGCCCTCAGCCAATGGCGGCAGCGGGCTGGCGCTGGCGCGCGCGCGCCTGGCCGATCTGGCGACGGCGCCGCGGCTGGATGGTCTCACGGTCCTGTGGCACGATCCGGCGGGCGGCGCCGGCGGCCAGTTCGGCGCCCGCATCGCCTTCGCGCCGGATGGCCAGTCGCTGTTCCTGAGCTCGGGCGAGCGCCAGCGCTTCACGCCGGCGCAGGACCCGAGCCAGCCGCTCGGCAAAATCCTCCGCCTGACGCTCGACGGCAAGCCGGCCCTGGGCAATCCGTTCGCCGGGCGGGCCGGCGCCGCGACGGTCGTCGTCACCGACCCGCCGGAAGACACTGTGGCCGCCAGGAGCGCACCCGGGCGGCGCTTTACCTGGCCGGGGCCGAATCTCACGCCGGCGGAAACGTGGACGACGGGCCATCGCAATCCCTATGGCCTCGCCTTCGCGCCGGACGGCCGGCTGTGGGAGCATGAAATGGGCCCGCGCGGCGGCGACGAGGTCAATCTGATCGTGCGCGGGCGCAACTACGGCTGGCCCAACGCCTCCAACGGCAGCAACTACGATGGCGTCGACATTCCCGATCATCGGACCGGCGACGGCTATGAGCCGCCGAAGGTCTGGTGGAACCCGTCGGTCAGCCCGGCGGGGATGATCATCTACACCGGCGCGCTGTTCCCGCAGTGGAAGGGCGACGCCTTGCTCGGCGCCTTGTCCGGCCAGGCGCTGATCCACGTCCGCATCCGCGGCGACCAGGCAAGCAAGGCCGACCAATGGAGCATGGGCCACCGCATCCGCGAAGTGCAGCAGGGCCCGCGCGGGGAAGTCTATCTGCTCGAGGACGGCCCCGGCGCGCGGCTGTTGCGGCTGGTGCCCGTCGCTCAGACCCGGCGGTAGCGGAGGTAATAAGGCCGCCGCCCTTCGCGGCGGGACTTGGCGCCGTAGCGGGTCTCGATCCAGCCGCCCGACGGCTCGAGGAAGTCGCGCGGAGTCTCGGCGAGCCAGTCGAACTGATCGGCGTGGCGTTGCATCACCATCAGCGACCAGGCGAGATAGGTCGGGTCGTCGGTGGCGAGGCGGAACTCGCCGCCGCGCTTGACCTTGGCCGCGATGAGGTCGACCGGGCGGTCGTTGACCATCCGCCGCTTGGCATGGCGCGCCTTGGGCCACGGGTCGGGGTGGAGCAAGTAGAGGAAGCTCAAGGCACCGTCGGGCACCCGCTGCAGCACCTCGAGCGCGTCGCCGCGCCACAGCCGGACGTTGCGCAAGTGCCGGTCGCGAATGTGCGCCAGCGCGACGGCGACGCCGTTGAGGAACGGCTCGGCGCCGATGAAGCCATGATCGGGGAGCATGTCGGCGCGGTCGGCGAGATGCTCGCCCGAGCCGAAGCCGATCTCGAAATGCAGCGTCCGCCCGTCGCCGAACAGCCGCTGGGCGGTGACCTCGCCGTCCTCCGGCACCGCGATCTGCGGCAGCAGCCGGTCGACCAGCTCCTGCTGCCCCTTGCGCAGCTTGTGCCCGCTCGCCCGGCCGTACAGCCGGTTGAGGGTCAGCGGATCACCGGACTTGAACGCGATCATGACGGCCTCTTAGGCCTCGACCGGCAGGGCCTCCATGCCGACAGCGGCTTTGAGATCCTCCACCAGGTCGAGCCGCTCCCACGGGAACAGCTCGCCCTCCGCGCGGCGCCCGAAATGGCCGTAGGCGGCAGTCGGCTCGTAGATCGGCCGGTTGAGGCCGAGGAGGGTGCGGATGCCGCGCGGGGTGAGGCCGCCGAGCTTGTCGATGCGGCCGATCGCCTGCTCGAGCTGCTCGTCGTCGACCGCTCCGGTGCCGTGCGTGTCAACGTACAGCGACAAGGGCTTCGACACTCCGATCGCATAAGCGAGCTGGATCGTGCAGCGCCGCGCGAGGCCCGCGCCGACGATGTTCTTGGCGAGGTAGCGCGCGACATAAGCGGCCGAGCGGTCGACCTTGGTCGGGTCCTTGCCCGAGAAAGCGCCGCCGCCGTGCGGGGCCGCGCCGCCGTAAGTGTCGACGATGATCTTGCGCCCGGTCAGCCCGGCGTCGCCGTCGGGGCCGCCGATCTCGAAGCTGCCGGTCGGGTTGATGTGGTAGACCGTCTCGTTGCCGAGGAGCTCGGCCGGCATGACCCGGGCGACGACCGATTTCACGTAGGCGTGCAGCTCGGCCTGCTGGGTGCCGTTGTCGTAGCCGGGCTTGTGCTGGGTGGAGACGACGATCGCGGTCGCCTTGGCCGGCTTGCCGTCCTCGAACCGCAGCGTGACCTGGCTCTTGGCGTCGGGTTCGAGGAACGGGGCGCGGCCGGCGTGGCGGTCGGTCGCCATCTCGAGCAGGATCTTGTGGCTGTAGTCGAGCGTCGCCGGCATGAGGTCGGGGGTCTCGTCGCAGGCGAACCCGAACATGATGCCCTGGTCGCCCGCGCCCTCGTCCTTGTCGGCCGCGGCGTCGACGCCCTGGGCGATGTGCGCCGACTGCGGGTGGAGGTTGTTCTCGAAGCGGAAGGTCTTCCAGTGGAAGCCGTCCTGCTCATAGCCGATGCGCTTGACCGTCTCGCGCGCCTTGGCCTCGATCTCCTCGGGGACGCCCGGCGCCCAATTGCCGTCCTTGTCCATGATCCCCTCGCCGCGGATCTCGCCGGCGAGCACCACCGTGTTGGTCGTGGTCATCGTCTCGCACGCCACCCGGGCTTCGGGGTCCTTGGACAGGAACAGGTCGACGATCGCGTCCGAAATCTGGTCGGCGACCTTGTCGGGATGGCCTTCGGACACGGATTCGGAGGTGAACAGATAGGAGCTGCGCATATTCGAAAGCGGGGCCTCTGGAATCGGGATATAAGGAAGTCTTTATATGCGGTGCGCCGCCCTAGCGGCGAGTCCGCCCGAGCACAATGCCGGAGAGCAGCAGGGCGAAGCCGAGCAGCAGCGGGATCATATTGCCGAAGCGGGCGAAGAGCGTCGGTGGCGTGGCTTGGGGGAGCTCGGCATCGATCACTCCCGCCGTCCGCCACGCCAGCGATTTCACGATCTGCCCACGGGCATCGATCACCGCGCTGATCCCGGTCGGGGTCGAGCGGATCACGGGGATGCCTTCCTCGGCGGCGCGAAGCCGGGCCTGGGCGAGGTGTTGCGGCGGCCCCCAGCGCCCGAACCAGGCGTCGTTGGACGGGTTGAAGATGAAATCGGGCCGGTTCCGGCGGTCGACGACCTCGCCGGAGAAGACGATTTCGTAGCAAATCTGCATACCGACCTTACCCCAGCCCGGCAGCTCGATCGTTCGAGGCCCCGGCCCCGAAGTGAAGTCCATGTCGCCCGGAGCGAGGCGTGAAAGGCCGATCGCCGACAACACAGGCCGCATCGGCAGATACTCGCCATAAGGTGTGAGGTGCGCCTTATCGAACCGCTCGACCTGGCGGCCGCCCTGGCCGAGGATGAAAATGCTGTTCGCGGCGCCGGAGATTTCGCGACCGTCCTTCGAGAAAACCGCGATGCCGCCGGTCAGAAGATATTCGCTCGGCCCGGTCGTGGCCGCGACGGTTTGACGCTCCAGCTCGGCGTACGGCCGGTCGACCGTCAGCTCATCCTGAAGCGGGTTGGTGACCGCTGCTTCCGGCCACAGCAGAAGCCTGGGCCGGCGCCCGCCCGGGTTCATGGACAGCGCCAGCAGGCGGCGGGTGGCTTCCTCAGCGAAGCCCGGCCGCCATTTGTCTTCCTGGCCGATATTCGGCTGGACGACGCGCACGTCGCGCAAGATCCGCTGTTTCAAGAAAAACGTCGGCTGCGGCACAAAATGAAGGGCAAGCAGGACAACCGCCAGGGTTCCGGCGTATCGCCATTGCCTTCGCGCTAGCAGCCAGAGGAAGCCACCGATCAGCACAACCAGCAGCGACAGGCCGTAGGTGCCGATGAGCGTCGCCAGGTTGAGCGGATGGGTGTCGACTAAGGTGACGCCGAGCGAGTTCCAGGGGAAGCCGGTGAAGATCGTCCCGCGCAGATACTCGGTGAGCGGCCAGGCGCCGGCCAGCGCGAGCAGCAGGGCGGCCGGCTGCTTGCCCTTGAACCGCCAGGCGAGGCCGGCGGCGAGCGCCGGGTAGACGGCGAGATAGAGCGACAGCAGGGCCAGTGCGACCCAGCCGAGCCAGGCGGGCATGTTCGCCTGGTAGGTGAAAGCGGTCGGGAGCCAGTTGAGACCGACGACGAACTGGCCGAAGCCGAAGGCCCAGCCGACGGCGAGGCTTTGCCGCAGCGATTTCGAGCGCCACACTAGCTCGCACAGCGCGGCGATGGCGAGAGTCATCAGCGGCCACAGCCCGACCGGTGCGAAGGCGAGGGCCGAAGCCGCGCCGAGAGCCAAGGCGATGGCAAAAATATGGAGCGGCCGCATGCGCCGCGCCGTAAAGCACGGTTGAGCGCGCTTGGGGAGGGGGCGGTTCTAGCCCGCCGCGCTCACCCGCCAGACGGTGTTGCCGACGTCGTCGGCGACGAGCAGCGCGCCGTCGCGCCCGATCTCGACCCCGACCGGCCGACCATAATATTTTTCACCGACCCGGAAACCGGTGAGCACGTCGACCGGCATGCCCGACGGATGTGCGCCGCCGAACGGAACGAACACCACCTTGGCGCCGCTCGGCGGGCTGCGGTTCCATGAGCCGTGCTCGCCGACGAACGCGCCCTGGGCGAAGGCCGGGCCGAGCCGCTGGCCGGTGCTGAACGTCAACCCCAGCGCGGCGACATGCGCGCCCATCGCGAAGTCGGGGGAAATCGCTCGCGCGACGAGGTCCGGGCGCGGCGGCTTCACCCGGACGTCCAAATGCTGGCCGAAGTAACTGTAGGGCCAGCCGTAGAACCCGCCCTCGCGAACCGAAGTGATGTAGTCCGGAACCAGGTCGCTGCCGATCTCGTCACGCTCGTTGACCGCGGCCCACAGCGCCCCGCTCCACGGGTTGAACGCGATCCCGACGGGGTTGCGCAGGCCGCCAGCGAACTGGCGCGCGATGCCGGTGCGCGGGTCGATCTGCCAGATCGCGGCGCGACCCTGCTCCATCGCCATGCCGTTCTCGGCGACATTGCTGTTGGAACCGACGCCGACATAGAGCCAGCGGCCGTCGGGCGAGGCGATCAGCGACTTGGTCCAGTGATGGTTGCGGCCCGACGGCAGCCTGGCCACGAGCCGCGGAGTCGCGGCGACGCTGGTCTGGCCTGGGCGGAAGGGCACCGCGACCAGCGAATCGGCATTGGCGACGAACAGCTCGCTGCCGACGAGCGCCATCCCGAACGGTGAGCGGAGCCCCGTGAGCAACGTCGATCGGAGCTCCGCCACGCCGTCGCCGTCGGCATCGCGCAGCAAGGTGATGCGGTTGGCGCTCGGCACCGACGAACCGGCCTTCTTCTTGAACTGTTTGAAGAAGTAACCCTTGATCCCGGGCGGCCCGGGATCCGTTCCGGGCCCGTTGGTTTCCGCGACCAGCACGTCCCCATTAGGAAGGACGTACATCCAGCGCGGATGGTCGAGGCCGGTGGCGAAGGCGTTGACCCGAAGCCCGGGCGCGGGGACCGGGGTCGCGCCGGCCGGCCAACCGCTCGCCTTGGCGACGTTGACGTTGGGGCTGATCACATGCTCGGGCGGCGGGAGCTGCGGCCGCGGGCCGATCCCGGCCTCGAGCGGAAGCCGCGCCGGGCCGGCACAGGCAGCGAGTGCAATCATGACCAGGGACGGAGCGGCAAGCTTCATCGGCTGTCTCCAGGCCGTTGGGCCACCACCCGCTCCGCGGGTTAGTTGCGGCACACCCTCGATTCGTTCAAACGACCGGGGCTTTGAACGTTCCGCCCTTTCACCTCGCCATCCCGGTCGACGACCTCGCCGCGGCGCGGCGCTTCTACGGCGAGCTGCTCGGCTGCCCGGAGGGGCGAAGCGCGGCGCACTGGGTCGATTTCGACCTCCACGGCCACCAGCTGGTCGCCCATTTGGCGCCCGGTGCGATACGTGCCCGGGCGACCAATCCGGTCGATGGCGAGGCGGTGCCGGTGCCGCATTTCGGGCTGGTGCTGGCGATGGAAGAATGGAGCGATTTGGCCGATCGCCTTCAGGCCGCAGGGGTCGAGTTCGTCATCCCGCCCGGAGTGCGATTCCGCGGCGAGCCCGGGGAGCAGGCGACGATGTTCCTGCTCGACCCGGCCGGCAACGCGCTCGAGTTCAAGGCGATGGCAAACCCCGCCAACCTGTTCGCGAAGGAATGAGCGGCTATTTGCCCTGAACCGCGCCGTCCGGCGCGTGCAGCCGGACGCGGATGATCCGGCGGGGGTCGGAATCGACCGCTTCGAACCTCCAGCCGGACGGGTGGGTCACGCATTCGCCCTTGGCCGGGATGTGCCCGGCGAGCAGGAACACCAGGCCCCCGACCGTATCGACCTCGTCGTCCGCCGACGACAGCCGCGGGTCGACGGTGCCGGCCAGCTCCTCGAGCTCGAGCCGGGCGTCGGCTTCCCACAGCCCGTCGTCGAGCAGGGTGAGCATGCCGACTTCGGCGATGTCGTGCTCGTCCTCGATGTCCCCGACGATCTCCTCGACCACGTCCTCGATCGTCACCAGCCCCTCGGTCCCGCCGAACTCGTCGATGACGATGGCGAGATGGGTCCGCCCGGCGCGCATCCGCGCAAGCAGATCGATCGCGCCCATCGATTCGGGGACGAACAAAGGATCGCGCATCAGCGACTGCAGCGAACGATCGCGGTCGGGCTCGACCTGGGCTTCGAACACGTCCTTGATGTGGATCATCCCGACGATCGTATCGAGGCTCTCGCCGTAGACCGGCAACCGGCTGTGGCCGGCATCGGCGAAGGCGCGCACCAGATGATCGAAGCTGATGGTAGAGGGGACGGCGATGATGTCGCCGCGGGTGACGGCGATGTCCCCGGCCGTGCGCTCGCCGAAATGGAGCAGGTTGCGCAGCATCTGCCGCTCGGCCTGGGAGAGGTCGCCGGCGACCGGCCGCGAGTCCTCGGCCTCGTCGATCGCGTCCTCGATCTCGTCGCGCAGCGTGGTCTCGCCGTCATCGCCGAAGATCAGCGCGCGCATCCCGCGCCACAGCCGCGAACCGCCCTCGTCGTCCTGGCGAGTCGCCATCAGGCCGGGACCTCATAGGGATTGGCAATGCCGAGCCGGGCGAGCGCCTTCACTTCGCGCGCTTCCATGTCGGACGCCTGGGCGTCCTCCTGATGATCGTAGCCGAGCAGGTGGAGCGTCCCGTGCACCAGCAGATGCGTCGCATGCTGCTCGAAAGACACGCCTTTTTCCGCCGCTTCGGCCGCGCAGACGCCGTGAGCGAGGATAATATCGCCGAGCAACAGTTCTGGTCCGGCAACGTTTGAGCGCTCGAAATCCAGGTCGTCGGCCATCGGAAAGGAGAGCACATTGGTCGGCTTGTCCTTGCCGCGCCACTTGGCGTTGAGCGCTCGGACCGCCTCGTCCCCGGTCAGGGTCACCGACATTTCGATCGCGCGATCGGAATCGGCCAGATCGGGGAAGGCGCTCTCCGCGATAGCCGCCTCGGCGGCCTTGCGGACCAGCGGCTCCCACGGCCGGCTACTGTCCCATTCCTCGTCCGCGTCGAGCGCGATCTCGAGCATCATGTCGGGCGACTCCGTTCGGCGCCGTCTTCATAGGCCTCGACGATCCGTCCGACGAGCGGGTGGCGAACGACGTCCGCGGCGGTGAAGCGGACCACCGATATCCCCTTGATTCCGCTCAAGCGGGCGACCGCGTCGGCGAGGCCCGACTTGGTGGGGTCGGGCAGGTCGACCTGATAAGGATCGCCGCAGATCACCATCCGGCTGCGCATGCCGAACCGGGTGAGGAACATCTTCATCTGCAGCGGCGTCGTGTTCTGCGCCTCGTCGAGGATGATGAAGGCGTCGTTCAAGGTGCGGCCGCGCATGAAGGCGATCGGCGCGATCTCGATTTCGCCCGAGGCGATGCGCCGCTCGACCTGCTCGGTCGGGAGCATGTCGTAGAGCGCGTCGTAGAGCGGGCGGAGATAGGGATCGACCTTGTCCTTCATGTCGCCGGGCAGGAAGCCCAAACGTTCGCCGGCCTCGACCGCCGGGCGCGACAGGATCAGCCGGTCGACGCTGCCGCTGATCAGCTGCGACACCGCCTGGGCGACCGCGAGATAGGTCTTGCCGGTGCCGGCCGGGCCGAGCCCGAAGATCATGTCGTCGCGGGCGAGCGCCTCCATGTACGGCGTCTGCATCGCCGAGCGCGGGACGATGGTCTTCTTGCGCGTGCGGATCATCACCGTCGGCGCCGAGGTCACTTCCTCGGTGATGATCCCGTCGAGATGCGGCTGGGCGGCCATGCCGAGCACCGCCTCGACCGCCTCGGCATCGACGTCGTGGCCGCTGTCGAGCCGGTTGTAGAGCCCGATCAGGACGTCGCGGGCGCGCGCCGCGGCGTCGGCCTCGCCCTCGATCTGCACCTTGTTGCCGCGCGCCACGATGTGGACGCCGAGCCGGTTCTCTATCGTGATCAGGTGGCGGTCATAGTCGCCAAACAGGGGGCCCAGCAGATAGGGCTGCTCGAACTCCAGCTCGAGGCGGGCGCGCCCCTGTTCATTAGC
>DASRAY010000034.1:0-18354 GCA_035637935.1 Sphingomicrobium sp. | reverse complement strand
CTCTCCCATCTGAGCTACAGCCCCGCGCCACCGCCTTATGTTAAGTCCGGCCTTGGTCGGACTAGCAGCGAGCGGCTCCCCTAGCCGCTTGCTTCCGCCCTTGCAATCACCTGTCCCGGGAGAAGGTCGGCTGGCCGATTTAGGCATCGCGCGCCCGCTTTCAACAGGAACGGCACCAAGCGCCGGATCGTTCTTTTCGACGGTTCCCGGCCGGCCTCGCAGCTGGCCCTTTTCCGTTGGAGGACGAGTATGGCTTATGACCGGTATGACACGCGGCACGCCCCGCGTGACGAGCGCGCGCGCTGGCGCGACGAGCGGTTCGAGGGCCGCGACCGCGACTCGCGCGAGGATCGCAGCTTCTTCGAGCGCGCGGGCGACGAGATCGCTTCCTGGTTCGGCGACGACGATGCCGAACGCCGGCGGCGGCAGGACCAGCCCATGGAAGGGCGCGACCGCGGCTGGGACCGCGACCGCGACTGGCGCCGCGATGACGACCGCGGCCGGTTCTACGGGCGCGACCGCGACGATGATCGCGGCCGCTTCTACGCCCGCGACCGCGACGACGATCGCGGCGGGTTCTTCGGCGGACGCGACGAGTATCGCTTCCGGCGCGGCGGCTTCGCTGGGCCGGGCGCCGAACGCCGCTCCGAACCGATGTTCGGCGGCTATACGACCGCGGAAAGCCTCGGCGATGCCGAGGATTATTCGCGGCGGCGCCGCGGACCGTGGGGTGAGGACGCCCGCGGCGGCGACTTCGCCACCAGCCGCGACCCGCACTATCATGCCTGGCGCCAGCGGCAGCTCGACGATCTCGACCGCGACTACGACGACTATCGCCGCGAGAATCAGGCTCGGTTCGAAAGCGATTTCGGCAGTTGGCGCGAGCGCCGCATGCAGAAGCGCAGCCTGCTGAGCCAGATCCGCGAGCATATGGAAGTGGTCGGCAACGACGACGCGCATGTCGGGACGGTCGATCGCGTCGCCGGCGACCGCGTCATCCTGGCCAAATCGGATCCGGACAGCGGCGGCGTCCACCACTCGCTAAGCTGCGCCGACATCGGCCGCATCGACGGCGACCGCCTGGTCCTCGATTGCTCGGCCGAGCAGGCCAAGCAGCGCTGGCGCGACGAGAGCCGCAGCCGCGCGCTGTTCGAGCGCGAAGACCAGGGCGAGATGGGCGACCGGGCGCTCGATCGCAGTTTCTCGGGCACCTACCGCTGACGCGGTAGCAAGCTGAGCCTCCGCAGGGGAGGCTTCCCAGGCCCGGCGGCGCGCCCCCTCGCCGCCGGGCCTTTTTCTGTCTCTTCCCCTCCCTGGCAGGGAGGGGTTAGGGGTGGGTTGAACGTGCGAGACCTCCCCCGGGATCGAGTCCGGGGCCGCACCCACCCCCGGCCCCTCCCTTGCAGGGAGGGGAGTAGGAGACGCCGATGCCCCGCGCCTGGCATTTGATGAGCCGCCCGCAAGGGCTCCCGACCCCCGACAATTTCGCGCTCAAGGAGTTCGACCTGCCGCCGCTCGGCGACGGCCAGCTGCGCGTGCGCAACCGGTGGCTGTCGGTCGACCCCTACATGCGCGGCCGGATGAACGACGTTAAGAGCTACGTCCCGCCGTTCCAGCTCGGCGCGCCGATGGACGGCGGCGCGGTCGGCGAGGTGGTCGAGAGCAAGGCCGACGGCTTCGCTCCCGGCTACCTCGTCCAGCACATGGCCGGCTGGCGCGACGAAGCGGTGGTCGACGCGCGGACCGCGAACAAGCTGCCCGAGCTCGGCGCTCCGCCCGAGCAATTCCTCGGAGTGCTCGGAGTGACCGGAATGACCGCCTATTTCGGGTTGCTCGATGCCGCGTCGGCCAAGGCAGGCGACGTGGTGTTCGTGTCCGCCGCCGCGGGCGCGGTCGGCTCGGTCGTGGTCCAGGTCGCCAAGGCCAGGGGCATGACGGTGATCGGCTCGGCCGGCGGAGCGGAGAAGTGCGACTATGTCCGTTCGCTCGGCGCCGACCAGGTGGTCGACTACAAGGCCGGCCCGATCCTCAAGGGCCTCGCTGCGGCGGCGCCCGACGGGATCGACGTTTATTTCGACAATGTCGGCGGCGACCATCTCGATGCCGCCTTCGCGCTGGCGCGGCAGAATGCACGCTTCGCGATCTGCGGGATGATCGAAGGTTACAACGATTCGACCCCGCCGAGCTTCCGCTTCATCGCCCGGGTGATCGCGATGCGCATCCGCCTCAAGGGCTTCATCGTGTTCGACTATTTCCCGCGCATGGCCGAATTCTACGGCGACATGGGGCCATGGCTGGCGGACGGCACGGTCCAGTCGCGCGAGACGGTCGTCGACGGCCTCGAGAATACGCTCGACGCCTTCCTCGGCCTTTTCGAGGGGGCGAATACGGGGAAGATGCTGGTCAGGTTGTAACTGCGTTCCTCCCTGCGAGCGCAGCTCCCCATCGCTCACGATGGGGAGGAACTAGTAAGCGCAGGCCTTCGGGTCGCCGCTCTTGAAGCCGCGCTGGAGCGCTTCCATGCGCTGCGCCGACGAGCCGTGGGTGAAGCTGTCGGGCACCACCCGGCCCTGCATCTGCTTCTGCAGCGTATCGTCGCCGATCGCCTCGGCCGCGCGCATGCCTTCCTCGAAGTCGCCTGGCTCCATCACCGGGCGCCCTTGCGGGTCCTTGGCGTTGGCCGCCCACACGCCGGCATAGCAATCGGCCTGGAGTTCGACCTGGACCTGCACCGCATTGCCTTCGGCCTCGCTGGCGCGCGCCTGCAGCTGGTTCGCCTGCTCGAGCCGGCCCGTCAGGTCCTGGACGTGATGGCCGACCTCGTGCGCGATGACATAGGCCTGGGCGAAGTCGCCCGGCGCCTGGAAGCGCCGCGACAGCTCGTTGAAGAACTCGGTGTCGAGATAGATTTTCTTGTCCGTCGGACAGTAGAACGGACCCATCGCCGACTGCGCCGCGCCGCAGCCCGATTGGTAGGCTTCGGAATAAGCGACCAGGGTGGTCGGCTCGTAGCGCCCGCCAAGCAGCTTGCCCCAGGTGTCCTCGGTCGAGGCCAGCACCTGAAGCATGAAACGCCGGGTCGTCGGGTCGAGCGTGCTCTGGCCGGCCGGCGCACTGCGCTGCGAGCTCGGCATCAGCCCGCCGCCGCCTCCGCCGCCAAGCACGCCGAGCGAGCTCAACAGGAAATAGCCGATCACCAGCACGACGACCCCGCCGATCCCGAACCGGCTCATCACCAGCGGGAGCAGGCAGCCGAGCCCGCCGCCGCCGAACCCGCCGCCGCCGAAGCCCATGCCGCTGCGCCCAGTGGCGTCCTCGAAATTGCTGCTTTCGCGTTCGTCCCCGAACCTCATGCCGCTCTCCTCATCGCACCGACAATGCGCGGCCTTAGCAGCGGTTGCATTTGCGGTCTCGTCCCGCGACTAGCGCGGCAGAGGAGACGTGCATGATTCTCGACGGCAAAGTTGCATTGGTGACTGGATCCACCTCGGGCATCGGCCTGGCCGTCGCCACGGCGCTCGCGGCCGAGGGCGCGAAGCTGATGATCAACGGCTTCGGCGATCCGGCTGCCATCGCCCGCGAGTGCGAGGACTTGGGCGCGATCCACGACGGCGCCGACCTCGCCGACCCCGCCGCGATCGAGCAGATGATGCGGCGCTGCGCCGACGAACTCGGCGGGCCCGACATCCTGGTCAACAATGCCGGGATCCAGCACGTCGCGCCGGTCGACCAGTTCCCGCCCGAGAAATGGGACGCGGTGATCGCCATCAACCTGACCGCGGCGTTCCACACGACGCGGCTGGCGCTGCCGGGGATGAAGGCCAGGGGCTGGGGCCGGATCATCAACACGGCGAGCGCGCACAGCCTCGTCGCCTCGCCCAACAAGAGCGCCTATGTCGCGGCCAAGCACGGCATCGCCGGCTTCACCAAGACCGTCGCGCTCGAGGCCGCGCGCGACGGGGTCACGGTCAATTGCATCTCGCCCGGCTACGTCTGGACGACGCTGGTCGAGAACCAGATCCCGGACACGATGAAGGCGCGCGGGCTGACCCGCGAGCAAGTGGTGAACGACGTTCTCCTCGCTGCCCAGCCGACCAAGCGGTTCGTCACCCCGGAGGAGGTCGCGGCCCTCGCCTTGTTCCTGTGCCGGTCCGAAGCCGCTTCGATCACCGGCGCCAACCTGAGCATGGACGGGGGCTGGACTGCCGCCTAGGCTGTCGGGGATGCGCCCCGCCCTCCTGCTGCTTGCCCTGCTCGGCCTGACCGGCTGCGGCGTGGTACGGTCGTCGGCGGGCATGGTGCCCGAATGGACCCGGGACTGGCGCCAGGTCGCGACCGAGGCCGACCGCACCCGGCTGCGCGACTGGCGCAAGGCGTTCTCCGACGCGCTCGCCGCGGCCCGGAAGTCCGGCCATGCCGCCGAGATCGCGCGCGAGGGCGCATTGCTCGACCCCGATGCCGCGCTCGGCGGCGGCCCGATCCCGAGCGGCCAATATGCGTGCCGGGTGCTCAAACTCGGGGCCAAGTCGGCCGGGCTGCTCGACTATGTCAGCTACCCGCCGTTCGTGTGCCGGGTCGACCAGGAGCGAGACCTCCAGGGCTTCGCCAAGCTGACCGGCTCGCAGCGCCCGGTCGGGCTGATTTTTCCCGGCGACGTGATGCGCCAGGTGTTCCTCGGCACGCTGGTCCTCGGCGACGAACGCGAGGCGCGGCAATATGGCCAGGACGAGACCCGCGATGTCGCCGGCTATGTCGAGCGGATCGGACCCAATCGCTGGCGGCTGCTGCTGCCCAGGCCGGCGTTCGAATCCCAGCTCGACGTAATCGAGCTCGTGCCGGAGCCGAAGGGAGCGCGTTCATGAACAAACTGCTATTGCTGAGCGCTGCTGCCGCGATGAACTTCACCACTTCTGCGAGCGCTGCGACGCTGTCCGATTCGATCAAGGCGGACATGCCGCAGCTGATGAACCTGTACCGGGACCTCCACGCGCATCCAGAACTCAGCATGCAGGAGGTGCGTACCCCCGCCCTGATCGCTCCGGAAATGAAGAAGCTCGGCTTCGACGTTACCGAGCGTGTCGGCAAGACCGGCGTCGTCGCCGTGATGAGGAACGGCCCCGGCCCGGTGCTTCTCATCCGCGCGGACATGGACGCGCTTCCGGTCCGCGAACAGACCGGCCTCCCGTTCGCGTCGCAGGTTATGGGCAAGCTTCCCGACGGCACCGACACGCCGGTGATGCACGCTTGCGGGCACGACACCCACATCACCACCTGGCTCGCCACCGCGCGGCGCCTGTCGGCGATGAAGAGCCAGTGGTCGGGGACCCTGGTGATGATCCTCCAGCCCGGCGAAGAGCGCGTCATGGGCGCCAAGGCGATGCTCGACGACGGCCTGTTCACCCGTTTCCCCAAGCCCGACGTCCTCCTCGCCTTCCACGACAGCGCGACACTTCCGGCCGGAGTCATCGGAGTCGTCCCGGGCTATGTGCTCGCCAACGTCGATACGGTGAACATCGACGTGAAGGGCCTCGGCGGCCACGGCGCCTACCCGCAGAACACCAAGGACCCGATCGTGCTCGCGTCGCGGATCGTGACGGCGCTCCAGACGCTCGTCAGCCGCGAGAACAACCCGCTCGATCCGGCGGTGGTGACTGTGGGAAGCTTCCACGCCGGAACCAAGAGCAACATCATCCCCGACGAGGCGAAACTGGCGCTGACGGTGCGCAGCTACAAGCCCGAGACGCGCAAACTGCTGCTCGACGGGATCGCGCGGATCGTCCGCGGCGAAGCGATTGCCGCCGGCATTCCCGAAGACCGAATGCCGACGGTCGAAATCGAACAGCCCTCGGCGGATGCGACCTTCAACACCCAGCCGCTGGCGGATCGTCTGACTCAGCTGTTCACCTCGCATTTCGGAGCCGACCGGGTGACTCAGCCCGCGCCGGTGATGGCGGCCGAGGACTTCAGCCGCTTCTGGCTCGCCGACAAGACCAAGCAGAGCGTGATCTTCTGGGTCGGCGGCGTGCCGCAGGAGAAGTGGGACGCGGTCAAGGGCGACACGCTGAAGCTGCCGGCGCTGCACTCGCCGTTTTGGGCGCCGGACGCGGAGAAAGTCATCGCCACTGCGACCGAAGCGATGACCATCGCTGCGCTGGACGTGCTGAAGAAGGGTTAGGCCGTTGGCGGATTTCGGCGACCGCGTCCGCATCAGGAGCACCGAGGACACTGAACCCCTCGGATTGGGCGGCCGCGAAGGCACCGTGTTTGGTTGGACGACTCCGTCCGTGACAGGCGTTGAGGTGATTGCTGCCTCAAGCGAGGACTACGCCATCAACGTTCATTTCGACGAGCTGAATGAGGGGTTCTGGTTCGCGGACGACCTAGTGGAGTTCATCGATCACGGCCCAGGCCAAGTAGTGAGCCTCGACGGCATTGATGGAGAATGGGTCAGGCTTCCGAACGGAGATTGGGAGGAGCGACCCAAGAAAACTGACTAAGCCGGCACCGCTTCAGCGCTTGCCGCGTCGAGGCGGGCGAGCTGGTCCGAGCTCAGCGTCAGGTGCATTGCCGCGGTCAGTTCCTTGAGCTGATCGACGCTGGTCGCGCTGGCGATCGGGGCGGTGATCGCGGGCTGGGCCATCAGCCAGGCGAGCGCGATCGTCGCCAGCGCCGCGCCGGTCTCGGCCGCAACCTCATCGAGCGCCGCCAACACGCGCGGGCCGTTGCCGTCGAGATATTTCATCGTGCGGCCGCCGCGGACGCTTTTCGAGACGTCGTCCCTGGAGCGGTATTTGCCGGTCAGGAAGCCGTTGGCGAGGCTGAAGTAGGGGAAGACGCCGAGGCCGTTGCGGATCGCCGCATCGCGCAGCTCGCCTTCGAACGCCTGGCGCTCGACCAGGCTGTACATCGGCTGGAGCGCGACCGGCGGGAGGTAGCCGCAGGTCCGCGCGACCGAAACCGCCTCGTCGACCCGCTCGGCGGCGAAGTTGGACAGGCCGGTCGCGCGGATCTTGCCCTGCTCGCGCAGCAGCTCGAACGCGCCGAGGCTGTCGGCCAGCGGCACGGCCTCGCTGTCGCGGTGCTGGTAATAGAGGTCGATGGTGTCGATCCCGAGCCGGTCGAGCGAGGCGTCGCAGGCCCGCGCGACGATGTCCGGATCGAGCGCCGCGACATATTCGCCGTCGACCATTTGGCCGTCGAGGAAGCCGACCTTGGTCGCGATCACGACCCTGGCGCGCCTGGCCGGGTCGCGCTTCAGCCAGCGGCCGATCAGCGCCTCGCTCTCCCCGCCTGTGTGGCCCGGCGCCCAGGCCGAATAGACGTCGGCGGTGTCGATCATGGTCCCGCCGGCATCGACGAAGGCGTCGAGCACGGCGAAGCTCGCGGCCTCGTCGGCGGTCCAGTCGAACACGTTGCCGCCGAGCGCGAGGGGCGCCACGTCGATCCCGCTGTCGCCGATCAGGCGCTTGGTAACCATTGCGACTCTCCTCAATCGTCATGCTGAACCTGGTTCAGCATCCATTTCCGGGACGCGCACCGCCCTTCACCAGGATGGATCCTGAAACAAGTTCAGGACGACGGGTTTCGCCGCGTTCACCACTTATTTGTAAAGTTTAGCGACACCCCGTCTCATGTCGGACGATTTGACAGTGCGGGACCGATGCCGGGGCTGATGGCCTTCTGGAGCTATGCGCTCGCGGCCTGCGCCTTTGCGTCGGTCGTCCTGTGGCGGGCGCGCCAGCGCGGCGACCGCTCCGACGCGCTGCTGCTCGCGGCCTGCTCGGTGACCGCGATCTGGGCGGCGGTCGCGGCGGTTTACGGCCGCACCGACCCGATGACGATGACCGCCGGGACGCTGCGCAACCTGATCTGGGTCATCCTGCTCTACGACATGTCCGGCGGCTCCCGGGTGGCGGCTCCGAGCGGGTTGCGGCTGGTGTTCGCGGCGGTGACGCTGTCGATCGGGCTGCACCTCGCGCTCAGCGCCGTCGCCTTCCTCGCCCCGCTCACCGCGGCCCAGTTCAACGACGTCCTCATGACCGGCAGCCTGCTTAGGATCACGACCTCGGCCGGGGCCCTGGTCCTGGTCCACAATGTCTACGGCCAGGCCGCACCCGAGAGCCGCCTGCGGATCCGCGGGCCGATGCTCGGCCTGACCCTCATGTGGGGTTATGAGCTCAACCTCTCGACGCTCGCTTATCTCCAGGGCGTGCTCGCGCCGAGCGTCGAGGAATTGTTCCGGCTGCGCGGCGCGTTCATGGCCGTCATCGCGCCGCTGTTCGCGCTGACGGGCGGCCTCGAGCGGTCGCTCCGGATCAAGCTGTCGCGGGCCGCGACCTTCCAGTCGCTGTCGCTGCTCGGCATCTGCATCTACCTGTCGGTGATGGCCATCCTCGCCACCGCCTTCCGGCGCAGCGAGGCCGAATGGGCGACGCTCAGCACCGCCCTCCTGCTCGGCGCGCTGTCGGTGTCGGCGACGCTCCTCGCCATGTCGCAGCGGGTCCGCGGCTGGCTCAAGGTCAAGCTCGCCAAGCATCTGTTCGAGCATCGCTACGACTATCGCACCGAATGGCTGCGCTTCACGGACACCCTCGGCCGCTCGGGCGAGGACGCGCCGCCGCTTGGCGACCGCATCGTCAAGGCGTTCGCCGACATCGCCGACGCGCCGGGCGGGCTGCTGCTCGTGACCGATTCGGGCGGGGCGATCGCCACCGCGGCGGCGTGGAACTGGCCGGCCGGCAATCCGCCGGGCGGCGAGGTCGAGCGCGACTCCGGCTTCTGGAACCGGATCGAAAGCCGCGGCCGGATCGTCGAGTTCGACGCGCTGCGCCACGGGTACGGCCCGCCCGAAGACCGTGCGATCCCGGTCCCCCAGTGGATGCTCGACGAGTCCGTCGTGTGGGCGGGAGTCCCCCTGATCCACCACGACCGGCTGGTCGGCCTGGTGCTGCTCGCCGCGCCCGAATACCGCCGCCCGCTCGACTGGGAGGATTTCGACCTGCTGCGCACGGCCGGGCGCCAGGCGGCGAGCTCGCTGGCCGAGGCGCACGGCCAGGAGGCGCTGTCCAACGCCCAGCGGTTCGAGGAATTCAACCGCCGTTTCGCCTTCATCCTCCACGACGTGAAGAACCTCGTCAGCCAGCTGTCGCTGGTCGCGCGCAACGCCGAGCGGCATGCCGGCAATCCCGAGTTCCGGGCCGACATGGTGGCCACGTTGAAGAGCTCGGTCGGCAAGATGAACGACCTGCTCGCGCGGCTCTCGCCGCGCTCGTCGGCCCGCGTCCAGCGGGTCGAGGCGCAGCCGCTGCGCCCGGTGCTGACCGCGGCCATCGCCGCCAAGCGCGGCGATCATGAGGTGAAACTGATCGGCGACGCCGGCCTGTGGGCCGAGTTCGACGGGCCCGCGCTCGAGCAGGCCATCGGCCATCTCCTCCAGAACGCGGTCGAGGCCTGCTCGCCGACCCTGCCGCTGACCGTCCGGGTGTCGGCCCACGACGCCGGCGTCGCGATCGCGATCAGCGACAAGGGCGTCGGGATGGATTCGGACTTCCTCCGCAATCGCCTGTTCCAGCCCTTCTCGTCGACCAAGCCCGGCGGCTTCGGCATCGGCGCGTTCGAGGCGCGCTCGCTGATCACGGCGATGGGCGGGCGGCTCGGGGTCGACAGCCAGCCCGGCCAGGGCACCACCTTCACCATCCTCCTTCCCGCCGCCGAATCGGCCGCGGAACCGATCAGGAAACGCGCATGACCGAGCAAGCTGACCTTCCCGTGCTGCTGATCGTCGAGGACGACGAGGGCCTGCAGCGGCAGCTGAAATGGGCCTATGACGGCTATCGCGTGGTCGCGGCCGGCGACCGCGCTTCGGCGATCGAGGCGCTGCGCGCGCACGAGCCGGCGGTCGTCACCCTCGACCTCGGCCTTCCGCCCGATCCCGACGGGGTCGAGGAAGGCTTCGCGACTCTGGCCGAGATCCTGCGCCTCAAGCCCGACACCAAGGTCATCGTCGCGACCGGTCACGGCGCGCGGGAGAGCGCGCTCAAGGCCATCGCGCTCGGCGCCTACGATTTCTACAAGAAGCCGGTCGACATCGACGACCTCGGGCTGATCGTCGCCCGCGCCTTCCACCTCCACGAGATCGAGGCCGAGAACCGCCGGCTCGAGGGCGACGGGGGCGCCGCGGTGCTCGGATCGATCCTTAGCGGCGCACCCGAGATGCTCAAGGTGGCGAAGACGATCGAGCGCGTCGCCAGCGCCGACGTCTCGGTCATGCTGCTCGGCGCGAGCGGCACCGGCAAGGAGCTGCTCGCCCGCGCCGTCCACGAGAAAAGCGCGCGCAAGGGCGAGTTCGTCGCCATCAATTGCGCCGCCATCCCCGAGAATCTGCTCGAGGCCGAGCTGTTCGGCTACGAGCGCGGCGCCTTTACCGGCGCAGTCAAGTCGAACGTCGGCAAGATCGAGCTGGCCGAGGGAGGAACATTGTTCCTCGACGAGGTCGGCGACATTCCGCTGCCGCTCCAGGTCAAGCTCCTGCGCTTCCTCCAGGAACGGGTGATCGAGCGGATCGGCGGGCGCAGCCCGATCGCGGTCGACACCCGGATCGTCTGCGCCACCCACCAGGATCTGGAGGCGATGATCGGCGACGGGCGGTTCCGCGAGGATCTTTATTACCGGCTCGCCGAGATCGTCGTGAAGATCCCGTCGCTGGCCGAGCGCGCCGGCGACGCCGGGCTGCTCGCCCGCCACTTCGTCAACCGTTTCGCGCGCGAGCTCAATCCAAAGGTCCAGTCGCTGTCGGCCGACGCGCTCGCCGCGATCGACGCCTACGGCTGGCCGGGCAACGTCCGCGAGCTCGAGAACCGGATCAAGCGCGCGGTGATCATGGCCGAGGGGCGCAGCGTCGGCGCCGCCGACCTCGACCTGCCCGGAGCGGCGGCCGTCGACCCGGTGGCGATCAACCTCCGCGCCGCGCGCGAGGTCGCCGACCGTAAGGCGATCCGCCAGGCGATGGTCCGCACCGACAACAATATTTCCGGCGCCGCCAAGCTGCTCGGCATCAGCCGCCCGACGCTGTACGACCTGCTCAAGCAGTATCGGCTCAGCGCCTAGCAAACTCCTCCCTACCGCGGAGTGGTGGGGAGGAGCGACTGCCGACCAACGCCCTTCTCCCTTCGACGAACGCATTTGCGGGCGGGGGCGCGCGCGCTAAGGTCGCGCATCTTCCGCACATCTACGGGACCGAACCATGGACCGACGCTCGTTCCTCGCCACCGGCGCCACCGTCGCGCTGCTTCCGCTCACCGAAACGCCGGTTCTGGCCGCCGCCGCGGGCAGCAACGACGCCAGGCTCAATCAGCTGTTCGAGGACATTTTCCAGGAGAGGGTCCGCACCTCGCCCGAGCTCGCCACCTCGCTCGGCCTCGACAAGGGCCCCAACGCCGACCTCAAGTCGAAGCTCGAAACGCGCCCCGCGCCGGTGCAGCGGCGCGAGGACCTGGCCCGCAACCGCCGCGCCATCGCCAGGCTCAATGCGATCGGTCCCGCCACTTTGTCCGACGCCGCCAAGCTCAACCGCGAGGTCGTGCTCTACTCGCTCCAGACCTCGACCAATGCCCCGGCGCGCTGGGCCATCGACAGCGCCATCCGGCCCTATCCGATCTTCCAGCAGGGCGGCGCCTATTTCGACACTCCCGACTTCCTCAACACCGCGCACACGATCGAGACGGCAAGCGACGCCGAGGCCTATCTGTCGCGTTTGAGCCAGTTCGCAACCACGCTCGACAACGACACCGCCGAGCAGCGCGCCCAGGCCGCGCGCGGCTATCTTGCGCCGGGCTGGTCGATCGACCTGACCCTCGGCCAGATGAAGAAGCTGCGCAACGCCGCGCCGGGCGACAGCACGCTGGTCGAATCGATTGTCAGGCGCACCGGCGCGAAGGCCATCGCGGGCAATTGGGGGGCGCGCGCGTCCGACATCGTCGCCAAGTCCGTCTACCCGGCGCTCGACCGCCAGATCGCAGCGATGGAGAGGCTTCGGCCGACCAGCAAGCCGGGCGACGGCGCGTGGCGCATCCCCAACGGCGACGCCATCTACGCCGAGGCGCTGCGCCAGGCGACGACCACCAACTTCACCCCGGCCGAAGTCCACCAGATGGGCCTCACCCAGGTCGCCGACATCTCGAGCCAGATCGACGCGATCCTCAAGAGCCAGGGGTACACCCAGGGGACCGTCGGCGAGCGGCTGGCCGCGCTCAACAAGGATCCGAAACAGCTCTACGCCGACAGCGACGCCGGCCGCGCTGAGCTGCTCGCGGGCCTCAACGCCGGGGTCAAGGACATGTACGGCCGGCTGCCGCAGGCCTTCGCCACGGTGCCGAGCGCGCCGCTCGAGATCCGCCGGGTGCCGCCGGAAATCCAGGACGGCGCGTCCAACGGCTATTATCGCCGGGCCTCGCTCGATGGCTCCCGGCCCGCGATCTACTTCATCAACCTGAAGGATGTCGGCGACTGGCCCAAATATTCGCTGCCGACGCTCAGCTATCACGAAGGCGTCCCGGGCCATCATTTGCAGATCAGCATCGCGCAGGAATCGAAGGACATTCCGACGCTAAGGAAGCTCGGCTTCTTCTCGGCTTATTCCGAGGGCTGGGCGCTCTATGCCGAGCAACTCTCGGACGAGCTCGGAGTTTATCAGGGCGACCCGCTCGGCCACGCCGGCTTCCTGCAGTCGTTCCTGTTCCGCGCCGCCCGGCTGGTGGTCGACACTGGGCTCCACGCCAAGCGCTGGAGCCGCGAGCAGGCGACCGATTACATGGTCGCGACCACCGGCTTCGCCCGCGCCCGCTCGCAGCGCGAGGTCGAGCGCTACTGCACCCAGATCGGCCAGGCATGCAGCTACAAGGTCGGCCACACGGCCTGGGTCCGCGCGCGGGACGACTCCAAGCGCAGGCTGGGCGAGCGGTTCGACCTCAAGCAGTTCCACGAGGTGCTCAAGGAAGGCGCGATGCCCTTGTCGATCCTCGAGCGCCGGATCCGCGAGCGCACCGCGGCGCTGGCCGGCGGCACGGCGACGAGGACGGAGCGCGGGTGAACCTCGCGGCCGCTTTCTTGTTCAGGTGAAGTTCCGACGCTAGCATAGATAGTTGAGCGAAGATCGCCGGCTGTTCCGGGCGGACCGGCGAGGTCCCCCGTGCCGTCAGATTGTAACGGGCCGCAGCGATGCTTGTTGCGCGAGTGAGAGTGGGGAATTGGGATGCCGACGATCACCGGAACTGCCGGAAACGACACCCTCACCGGCACGAGCGGTGCCGACACGATCAACGGCCTCGGCGGCAACGACACGATCGTCGGGAGCGGAGGCGGCGACACGCTCGACGGCGGCGACGGCAACGACGTCCTCTTTTCCGCCGAGCAGTCGCCTTATGGCCCCCTAATCACGCCGGTGCTCGACACCGGAACCGAGATCGACGTGCTCCACGGCGGAACGGGCGATGACCTGATTTTCGCCGGCTATGGCGACACCGTCGATGGCGGAGACGGGTTCGATACCGCTTATCTAAGCTTCCTCGCGGCGCCGGCTGGCGTCACCCTCGACATGACCGCCGCGACGCATGTGATCGGCGGCGCAACGATCGCGATCGAATCGGTCAGTTACGTCGAAGGCAGCAATTTCAACGATACCATTATCCTCGGCGACGCCTTCTACACGCTGATCGGCTATGCCGGAGTCGCACTCGGCATGGGCGGCAACGACACGCTGGTCGCCAATTACAATAGCTACACGCTGGATGGCGGCGAGGGCGACGACTTCGTCGATGGCCGCAACAGCCAATATCTGCGCGACGTCATCGGGGGTGCCGGGAACGACCTCATCTATACCAGCCGCAACGGCGGCATCGCCAACGGCGGCACCGGTGACGATACCATCTATACGTATGCCGCGCAGGAAGCCCACGGCGGGGCCGGAAACGACGTCATCACCGTCCTCAACGGCTTTAGCCAGGGCTCCGGCACCAGCCTCGTCGAAGGCAATGACGGCAACGACATCCTGCGCGGCTCGAGCAGCAACGACCTCCTCAACGGCGGCGCCGATGCCGACACGCTCGCGGGTAATGCCGGCAACGATACACTGACCGGTGGCACCGGCAACGACATCTTCCAGTTCGGCCAGGCCGACGCGCAGGACACAATCACGGACTTCGCGAGCGGCGACACTGTCCAGGTCGACGGATACAATTCCGCGCAGTCGATCACGCAGGTCGGAAGCGACGTGCTCGTCACCTTCTCGAGCTCCGACCGAATCACCTTTCAGAATACGAATGTCGGGACCGTCGCCGCGGGCCTGGTGTACGGGGTGGGAACCAACGACACGCTGACCGGCGGCGCGGAGGACGATTTCCTCCGTGGCTTCGGCGGCAATGACACCCTCACCGGCAATGGCGGGAACGACACGCTGATCGGGGACAGCGGCACGGACACGCTAAGCGGCGGCGCGGGCAACGATCGCCTGTACAGCTCCGGCCCGTCGCCGCTGATCGGCAGCGGCCTCGCGCCGGTGCTCGATCGCGGCACCGAGGTCGACACCCTCTCCGGCGGCGACGGCAACGACATCCTCGTCGCCGGCTACGGCGACAATGTCGACGGCGGCGCCGACCCGGCCGGGCCCGAAGGCGACATATTGTACATCAGCTTCCAGGGGGCCGCGCAGGGGGTCACTCTGGATGCCGCACTGGACACCCAGGTGATCGGCGGCGGGACGATCACCGGGATCGAGACTTTCGCCTGGATCGAGGGCAGCAACTTCGGCGATCAGTTGAAGCTCAACGATCCCGGCGCGGACACTTACAGCGAGTTCACCAAAGTCTACGGCATGGGCGGCAACGACAATATCGTTGCCGGCTATTTCACCGACTGGATGGACGGCGGCGACGGCGACGACACGCTCGACGGACGCAACAGCCAATATATGAATCAGATCGACGGCGGGGCCGGCAACGACACGATCACGGCCAATCCCAATCTTCTGTTCACCGTCCTCAACGGCGGCGACGGCAACGACACCATCACCGCGGCGACCAGGATTCACGGCGGCGCCGGCGACGACATCATCCACGTCCTCCACAGCAACATCCGCGCACAGGTCAGCGGCGACGACGGCAACGACACGATCGACTGCCTGACCAGCGCCGGCGACGTCGTCGGCGGGGCGGGCAACGATTCGATCACTTGCGGCGGCGGCTTCGACACCCTCAACGGCGGCGACGGCAACGACACGCTCAACGGCGGCGGCGGCACAGACACGCTGATCAGCGGCAACGGCGATGACATCCTGACCGGCGGCCAGGGCAACGACCTGTTCATCGTCGGCGACGGCAACGACACGATCACCGACCTCAGCACCGGCGACCAGCTTCAGATCCGCGCCGGCTTCTCGCCGGACTCGATCCAGCAGATCGGCAACAACGTCGTCATCGGCCTTTCCGACGGGCATCAGCTGACGATCCAGAACACCACCGTCGCGGCGCTCAAGTCGGCACTCAAAACGCAAATCACCGCCAACGACGTGACCTTGAGCCCGGACGGTGGAACGATCTACGTTTCCGGAGCGGACGGCAACGTCTATGCCTACAGCGCCGAGAGTGGCGACCTGCTCCACGCCTGGCATGTCGGCGAGTCCCTCGGCGGGATCGATGTGTCGTTCGATGGCAGCTTCGCGATCGTCACCGATCTCGTCCCCGTCGGGAGCACCCCGGCGCCCGGCAGCGGCCTGCCGATTTACACCATGGCGCTGCACAAGGTCGATTTGACCAGCGGCGCCGTGACGACCTTCACCCACGCGGAAAACCAGATCCTTGATTACAGCTTCTACGACGTCGCGTTCTTGAGCGACGGCAAGGTGCTGTTGTCGGAAACGCTCCCGCCGGGCGCGAGCGGCGGCGCTGACGCCGAGCTATTCGATCCGGCGACCGGCACATTCACCTATGCCGGTGGCCTCGGCAACGCGGGCATACTGTCGCGATCCACCGACGGTTCAAGCGTCGTCTTCATGCCGCAATCGATCACGCCTGCGGGCTTCGGCCTGTATCAGACCGGCGTCGGCGTGGTGGCCGGAAGCGGCAACGGTCTAGCGGGTGCCAATGCGGGCGTGCAGGCGTACAGCGCGGAAGGGGGGTTCGTCGCGCAGTTCACGACGAGCGGCGGCCTCAACATCTTTGACGCCAATCTACATTATCTGCGCAACCTGACCGATACGCATCCGACCTGGGGCACCGTCGCCGGAGTCGCGTTCGACGTGACCGGCCATTTTCTGTTCGTGCTGACCGGCAACACCATCTTCCAATTGTCCACGACCGACTGGAGCACCGTCGCCCAGTTCGCCCTCGGCACCAGCCTCGCCACCAATGACGGGGACTTCGGCAACCGGCTGCTCCTCGGTCCGAATCTGCGCTATTTCGTCATCCAGACCGACACCGGCGGCTTTTTCACGCTCGCCAATCCGAACGCTTCGGCGACGATCAACGGGACCGCCGGCCCCGACCAGATTCACGGCACCGGGCTGTTCGACGATATCCACGGCAATGCCGGCAACGACCTCATCCTCGCCTTCGGCGGCAACGACGTCGTGCACGGCGACGCGGGCAATGACACGATTGACGGCGGCGCCGGCAACGACACGCTCGACGGCGGTGCGGACCTCGATACCGTCTCCTACGCTTCGGCGACTTCGGGCGTCACGGTGAACCTCGGTTTGGCGGGTGCCCAGAACACGGGCGGCGCGGGCACCGATACCCTCACCGGCTTCGAGAATCTGACCGGCTCGGCCTTCGCCGACATGCTGACCGGCAATGCGACCGGCAGCGCAATGGACGGCGGCGGCGGCGACGACCTCATCTTCGGCGGCACCGGGCCCGACACAATCTCGGGCGGCGACGGCGATGACACGATCTTCGGCGGCCCCGGCGCCGATACGCTCAACGGCGACGCCGGTGCCGATCATCTCGAAGGGGATTCCGACAACGACACGCTCAACGGCGGCGACGGCAACGATTATCTCGACGGCGACGGCGGCAACGACACGCTCAACGGCGGCGCCGGCCCCGACATTCTGATCGGCGGCGACGGTGACGACGTCATTAATACCGGGTCGGGCGGGCCGTTCGGCGGGGACTGGGTTTATGACGGGCCCGGCAACGATACGGTCACTGGTGGCGCCGACGACGACTACATCCTGGGTGCTCCGGGAAACGACAATTACGACGGAGCCGGCGGCAACGACACCGTCGCCTACAACTCCAGCGAGGTCCTGACCGGGATCATCGTCGATATGAACCTTCCCTCGAACCAGGTTCGTTCGTCGGGGGTGGGCGATCCGGCGCAGATCGGAGTCGACACGTTGGTGAATATCGAATCCGTCGTCGGCTCCGGGTTCGCGGACGTCATGACCGCCGGGAGCATCGGCATCAGGTTCAACGGCAATGCGGGCAACGACACGCTCACGGGCGGAGCGGGCAACGACACCTTCATCGGCGGCGACGGCGATGACGTGATGAACGGCGGCGGCGGCACGGACACCGTCTCCTTTGCCTTCGTTGGCCCGGTCACGGTGAACCTGGCCATTGCCGGCCCTCAGAACACGGGCGACGGCAATGACACTTTGAGCAACATCGAGAACATCGAGGGCTCGGGGTTCGACGACACTTTGACCGGCAATGCCGCGGCCAATGTCCTGATCGGCGGCGGCGGGACCGACACGCTCAGCGGCGGCGGCGGCAACGACACGCTGGAAGGCGGCGCCGATGCCGACATCTTGACCGGCGGCCTCGGCGACGACCGCTATGTCGTCGACCAGCAGGGCGACGCGATCACCGAGCTGGCCGGCGAGGGCGAGGACATGGCGATCCTGCGCGCCAGCTACACGCTCGGCGCCGGGGTCAGTATCGAAGTGATGACGACCGTCAACGGCTCGGCGACGACCGCCATCAACCTCATCGGCAACGAGTTCGCCCAGAGCCTTTACGGCAATGCCGGCGCCAACATCCTGATGGGCAATGGCGGCGTCGATTACCTCGCCGGCGGGGCCGGCAACGACGTTTATTATGTCGATGTCTCCGACACGATCGCCGAGGCGGTTGGCGGCGGCGACGACATGGTCGTGGTCCCGGTCAGCTACACGCTCGCCACTGGGATCGAGATCGAGACCCTCGTCGCCTGGCTCCAGGACTCGACCGATCCGGTCAACCTGACCGGCAATGAATTCGGCCAGAGCCTCTACGGCAGCCAGGGCGTCAACAGTCTCAACGGCGGCGGCGGCAACGATTATCTGGTCGGCCTCGGCGGCAACGACTTCCTGCTGGGCGG
>DASRAY010000033.1:0-10647 GCA_035637935.1 Sphingomicrobium sp. | reverse complement strand
GAAGGCGTTGATCGGCGCGCCCCCGATGTAGCCGAGGATGAGAACATCGACGACCAGCAGCCAGAAGAAGCGCTTGAACAGCGGCCGGTAGGAGCCCGAGCGGACCGGCGAGTTGTCGAGCCACGGCAGGAAGAACAGCAGCAGGATCGAGGTGAACATCGCCAGCACGCCCCACAATTTGGCGGGCAGGATGAAGTCGGCGGTGAACGAGCGCAGGATCGCGTAGAACGGCCAGAAATACCATTCGGGGACGATGTGCGCCGGGGTCGAGAGCGCATTCGCGGGAATGTAATTGTCGGCGTGCCCGAGATAGTCGGGGGCGTAGAAGGTGACGATCGCGTAGAGCGTCAGGAACGCCGCGGCGAACCAGCCGTCCTTGGCCGTGTAGAACGGGTGGAACGGCAGCGTGTCCTTCTCCTCCTTGACGTCGACCCCGGTCGGGTTGCCCGATCCCGGGATGTGCAGCGCCCAGATGTGGAGGATGACCACCGCGGCGATCACGAACGGCAGCAAATAGTGGAGCGAGAAGAAGCGGGTCAGTGCCGCCTGGTCAGGCGCATAGCCGCCGAGCAGCCACACCCGGATCGGCTCGCCGACCAGGGGAAAGGCCGAGAAGAAGCCGGTGATGACCTGCGCGCCCCAATAGCTCATCTGCCCCCACGGCAGGACGTAGCCCATGAAGGCCGTGGCCATCATCAACAAATAGATGACGAGCCCGAGCATCCACACTAGCTCGCGCGGCGCCTTGTACGAACCGTAGAACAGGCCCCGGAAGATGTGGATGTAGACCACGATGAAGAAGAAGCTGGCGCCGTTCATGTGGGCGTAGCGCAGCAGCCAGCCGGCGTTGACGTCGCGCATGATCAGCTGGTTGACCGAGTTGAACGCGCCGTCGGCGGTCGCATAGAAATGCATCGCAAGGACGATGCCGGTGATGATCTGGATGGTCAGGAAGATGCCGGCGAGGACCCCGAAGTTCCACCACAGGTTGAGGTTGCGCGGCACCGGATAGCCGGGCCCGGTGGCATGGTAGACGATGCGCGGCAGCGGCAGCCGGTCGTCGAGCCAGCGCATGACCGGATGCTTGGGTTCGTAGGGCTTGGCCCAGGAAAAGCTCATTTCTTCGCTGCCCCGATCTCGACAATGGTCGGCGATTTGAATTCGTAGTCCGGAACCTGCAGGTTGAGCGGCGCCGGGCCTTGCCGGATCCGGGCGGCGGTGTCGTAGGCCGAGCCGTGGCACGGGCAGAAATAGCCGCCGTACGGCCCCCGGTTCTCACCCTCGGTAATGCCGAGTGGAACGCAGCCGAGATGGGTGCAGACGCCGAGCGTGATCAGCCAGTTCATCTTGCCCGGCTTGGTCCGCTGGGCGAGGCTCTGCGGGTCGCGCAGCGAGTCGAGCGGGACCGCGTTCGCGGCGGCGATTTCTTTCGGCGTCAGGTTGCGGACGAACACCGGCTGCTTGCGCCAGCTGACCTTGATCCCCTGCCCCGGCTGGACCTTGGAAATGTCGACCTCGATCGTGGCCAGCGCGAGCACGTCGGCCGACGGGCTCATCTGCACGATCAGCGGCGCCAGCGCGGCGATGGTGCCGACGCCGGCGAACGCGACCGGAGCGATATTGAGGAAATCGCGGCGGCGGATTCCGCCTTCGCCTGTCTGATCCGAGACCTCAGCAGACTTGGTGGCCATGCTTCCCCTTTTGACGCTTATGCTTGTCGGTGCCGGTGAGGCTTATGAGCGACGCCGCTCCGGCAGGGAGCCGGCGCGATTGGCGCGCTGATAGCGAGGCATAACCCCCCTGCCAAGGCTGGAATTCGGCGGGTTTCGGCGGCGGAATCGTTTCGCCTGTGGATAAATGCTATCATGCCGACTCGACATCGGGGGTCGGGGGTGATGGACGGGTATCGCCTCTACTGGATGGACCGCTTCAGCGGTCACATCGATCATCGCCGCGATTTCCTCGCGGACAGCGAGGCTGCGGCCATCGCCATCGCCGACGGCTGGTACGACGGCAATCCGATGGAGCTGTGGCTCGCCGGCCGCAAGCTCAAGCGCTGGGAAGCCGCCCCGCTGATGCCGCTCGATACGGACGGCGGCTCGACCTCGGGCTGAGCGACGCGCCCAAGCGCCCTTCGCCCGCGCCCGCTCGAACTTCCCATCGCCGGGCCGCCCTCTATCCTTGACGCTTTGATGAGGAGTGCCCACCGTCATGCCCTGGTTCATCGGCCGTACCGAAGCTTTGTCCGACCCGGAGCGTGCGCGGCGCAAGGCGCTCGAGCGGCTGCGCGGCCTCGCCGAGCTCGACGACCCCGAGAGCCTGGTCGTGCCGATCCTGATCGACGCGATCCTGATGGCCGAGAGCTACCGCGGCGCCCGCCACCAGGTGAGCTTCCTCCCCGAGCTGACGCGCGGCGTCGACGCGCTGCTGCGCGAGCTGACCATCGCCGACAAGACCAAGGAGTGGGCGCGCTCCTAGAAGTGATGGGTGCAGAGCACCAGCAGCAGGATGATCGGGATCGGAATGCCGATCAGGTACAGCAGGATGGAGCGCATGACTTCCGCCTCCTCACAGGCCCCGCCCGCGCAACAATGACTCTGCCGGTCGGCGGTTCCGTCAGTCGGCCACCGCGGCCGTCCCCGGCTCGGCCTTATGCTCGCGCCGGCCGCGCAGGGCCGCGATGAGCATGATCGCGGCGGCGTAGAGCACGACCACGAGGACCATCCAGCGGAGCAGCTCCAGCGGCATGCTGACGACGAGGTAGGCAGCGACGAATACGGCGGGAATACCGCCGATCGTCAGGCCCATCACCACCCGCAGATCGAGGTTGCCCGTGTTGATGTGGCGAATGCTCGCGGTCGCTCCCATCAGCGCCGCGGCTCCGGCCATGATCGGGAACGACAGCCGTGGGTTCATTCCCATCAGGCTCAGGATCACCAGGGTCGGCGCGTAATTGCCGACGCCATAGTTCAGCAGGATTCCGAAAACGAAATTGGCGGCGATGGCGAGGATTGTCAGCGCCACCGGCAGGGACGTTGCCATGCCGCCGCCGGGCATCATGTGGAGGTTCGTCAGCGCATAGGCGATCGCCGCGAGGGTCAGCCCGATCGCGACGGTGAGCTGGACGATCCAGACGCGCGTCTTGTGGACCATTGGCGCGCCGATCAACCCGCCCGTCGTGCACGCGACGATGCAGCCGACCAGGAGCACTGGATCGACCTGCACACCGAGCTGCAGCAGGAAGATGATCGATTCGACGACCGCTCCCATGGTCAGGCCGACGAGGATCGTGGGCGGGATCAGCCGGTCGGGGGTGAGCTTGCGAAACTTGAGCCAGGCGGTGGTCGGAGCGAAGGAGCCGATGCCGAGCGTGTCGAAGAAATTGACGATCGCTCCGAGGACCAGAGTTTCGACGGCGGGCCATGCGCGCCGGGCAATCGCCGCCCTCACCAGCACGACCGCGAAGACCAGCGTCGCAAGGACGATCGGAACCAGAAGCGCGATCAGCATGGACGACATCGGCGGAACTCCCCTGGCCATCTTGTACCGTCATTGCGAGCCCGCGCTAGCGGGCGCGGCAATCCAGCAAGAAACTGGATTGCTTCGTCGCTTCGCTCCTCGCAATGACGGGCGGGAATGAACGCCCTCGACGACCAGCAACAGGCGGCGCGCGACTGGTTCGAAGCCCTGCGCGACCGGATCTGCGCGGCGTTCGAGGCGATCGAGCGCGAAGCCGGGTCCGATGCGTCCTTCGTCTTCACGCCGTGGGAGCGAATCGATCCGTCGGGCGAGCCTGGCGGCGGCGGGGTGCGCGGCCAGCTGGCCGGCGCCGTGTTCGAGAAGGTCGGGGTCAACGTCTCGACCGTCGGCGGCGAGTTCAATCGCGAGTTTGCGCAGAGCATCCCCGGCGCGAGTGACGACCCGAGCTTCTTCGCCACCGGGATCAGCCTCGTCGCGCACATGGCCAACCCGCACGTCGCGGCGGTGCACATGAACGCGCGCTTCCTCACCACCACCAAGCGCTGGTTCGGGGGCGGCGCCGACCTCAACCCGGCGATTCCCTACGACGAGGACACGGCGGCCTTCCACGCGGCCTTCCGCGCCGCCTGCGCCGCCCACAACCCGACCTTCTATCCGCGCTTCTCGAAATGGGCCGAGGACTATTTCTGGCTCCCCCACCGCGGCGTCGCGCGCGGCGTCGGCGGCATCTTCTACGATTATCTCGAAGACCATTTCGACGCCCACTTCGCCTTCACCCGCGACGTCGGCGAGGCGTTCCTAGACGTCGTCCCCCGGCTCATCCGCAAGCGCATGGCGACGCCCTTCACGGCCGAGGACATGAACCGGCTGCTCGAGTTCCGCGGCCGCTACGTCGAGTTCAACCTGCTCTACGACCGCGGCACCCTGTTCGGCCTCAAGACCGGCGGCAACGTCGACGCGATCCTGATGAGCCTGCCGCCGCTGGCGAAATGGAAATGAGGGTTCCTCACCGGAACGGGGAGGACCCATGACCTACACCCCGCTCCCCTCCGCCGAGCTCGCCGCGGTCGTCACCTACCTCGAAATGCGCGCGCCGCCGCCGGCGCTCGACTTGCCGCGGCCGACCCTGCAGCTGCGCCGCGTCGGCCAACCGACCGCCGACCAGTATCGCGCCTTGTTCCGGCGAGTCGGCGCGCCGTGGCTGTGGTTCTCGCGGCTGGTGATGGCCGACGCCGAGTTGGAAGCGATCATCCGCCACCCGGACGTCGCTTTGTTCGAAGTCGCCGCCGTCGAAGCGGTCGTCGGCATGCTCGAATTGGACTTCCGCGAACCGGGCGAGTGCGAGCTCGCGTTCATCGGGCTGGTGCCCGCGCTCGCCGGCATGGGCCACGGCAAATGGCTGCTGGCCGAAGCGGTGCGGCTGGCGTGGCGCGACGGCGTGCGCCGAGTTCACGTCCACACCTGCACCCTCGACCATCCGGCCGCGCTGGCCGCCTACCGCCGGGCCGGCTTCGTCCCCTACAAGCGCACGATCGAGCGCTTTCCCGACCCGCGCCTCGCCGGCATCCTGCCGAAGGACTGCGCCCCTCAGGTCCCGCTTTTCGGGACCGACGCCCCGCCCGCGCCCGACAGCTGAAGATAGATTCGCGCAATCATTACGATGAACGCGGCGGTGACCGCGCCAACCGCGACCTGCGACACCAGTACGACGAGCAGCCGCGACAGGGTCATTCCGGTCGGCGGCCCGACGACGAGCGCGACCAGCAGCCCGATGATCGCGCCAACGGCAATGAGGACGCACAGAGCGGCGATGATGAACAGCAGCAGGAAGGCGAACAGCCGCCACCAGTTGCCGGCAGTCAAATGCCAGCTGCGCTGCAGAATCTGCACCGGGCCCGCCGATTCGGCGCTCGCCACGCCGACCGCCACGATCAGCCGCACGGCGAGGAAGGTCATCGCGATCAGCACGACCAGGAACCCGAGGGCGGCGGCCGGACTGGGCGGCGATCCCTTCATCGGGCCGAGCAGGCCGACCAGCAACGCCGCGAACGGCGCGACCCACATCAGGAAGGAGAGCAGATAATAAGGCGCTCGGCGGGCGCCGTGGGCGATCGCCTCGCCGACGCTGGTCGACGGGCCGAGCGCCAACCGGACGATCGCCAGCTGGCCGACGACTCCGATGACGATGGCGACCAGCGCGACCGCCATCCACCCGCCGGGCGCCGGCAGCTCGCCGGCTGGCGCCTGCGGCGTCACCATTTCCTGCACCGTGCCCGGGAACACCAGCATGGCCAGCGCCACGATGGCGATCAGCCGCCCGTCGCGGCGCAGTACGTCGCGGGTCTCGTCCCACGCCCGGGAAAGCGAAAGCTTGGCGGCCATGATATCCCCTGTGTTCGCTGGCCCGTGGCGGGCTCTGCCGGACCCGCCTTATGCGGAGCCGCGGGGCGCGGCGCAACGGCGCTTGCCGAGGCGGGCAGCGAACGCCATCTGCGGGAGGCGACATGGACGGTTTCGACGACATCGAATGGCGCGTCAGCGCGGCGCCGGTGGCTTATGCCGACGCCCTCGCCTTCATGGAGGAGCGCGCCGCGGCGATTCGCGCCGGGACCGAGCGCGAGTGCGTGTGGCTGCTCGAGCACCCGCCCCTGTTCACCGCCGGTACCAGCGCCGACCCGGCCGAGCTCACCAATCCGCTCGATTTTCCGGTGTTCGAAGCCGGCCGCGGCGGCCGCTATACCTATCACGGCCCGGGCCAGCGGGTCGGTTATGTGATGCTCGACCTGGAGAAGCGCGGAAAGGACATCCGCCGCTTCGTTCACGCGCTCGAACAGTGGATGATCGACGCTCTGGCTCCGTTCGGCGTTAATGCGCACCGCGCGGAGGGCCGCATCGGCATCTGGGTCGGCGACGGCGCCGGCGAAGCGAAGATCGGCGCGCTCGGGGTGCGCGTGAAGCGCTGGGTGACGCTCCACGGCTTCGCCATCAACGTCGCTCCCGACCTTACTCATTTCACCGGGATCGTGCCGTGCGGGATCGCCGATTTTGGGGTCACCAGCCTCGCCCAACTCGGGAAACAAATCCCCCTAATGCGGGTTGATGACGCCTTGAAGAACAACTTCCGTCTGTTTCTCAACAGGTTGGGACAGCCATGCAAAGTCTCTTGATGGGAAGTTGCGCTTCAGACTATTGTGCGCGCGATTTGCGACGCGGGCGACCGCTGCAGATCGCAATAATCTAGGGAGTCTTGAATGCGTGCTCTTATCCTGGTCGCTGGTGCGGCCCTGGCGGTGTCGGCTTGCAGCAGCAACGACGCGGCCAACAATGACACGAATGCCGACGCGAACGCCATGACGGACGTCAATGCGACGACCGACATGAACGCGACGACCGACATGAATGCGACGACGGACATGAACGCGGCGAACGCTGCGGACACGGCCAACGCCGCTGCCGACACGGCCAATGCCGCTGCGGCGAATGCCGACGCCGCTGCCAACAACGCGCAGTAATTTTTAACGCCTCCGGTCACTCGGGGGCGTTGGCGTTTGAAGAGGCTGCCGGTACTTCCCGGCAGCCTCTTTTTTGGAGCCAGCGGATGCGCTTTTGGATCCTGCTCGCCGGCCCGGCGCTATTGCTCGCCGCGTGCGGCGGCAACGGCCAGGCCGACAACACGATCAACGCCGATGCCAGCCTGTCGGCGGAAAGCTTTTCTTCGAACGACGTGACCGCGATCGACGCGGTGACCGGCGACTCGGCGAACATGGCGGCCGACGTCAATTATGTGAGCGAGTTCAACGACCTCGGCGACGAGGCCGGCGGCTCGTCCGGGCCGTCCGCCGACCGGAGCTCGGCGCCGCGGCGCGCCACGGGCAACGCCGCGGACGCCAACGCGGCCGCTCCGGAGCCGGCCGCCAACGCGACCGCGCCCGCGCCCGCGACCTCCAGCAATTCGATCTAGGGCAGCCCGACGACCTTGTGCGCCTGGAGTGTCAGGCGCCACTTCGGCCGCCCCATCGCCAGCTTGATCGCGGCCTCGATTGCGCCCTTGCGGTCCGCGCAGTCCATCGGCTGCACCAGGAAATGGCCGAAATCCCAGCGTTCGAGCTCGACCGGGTCGATCCCGGCCTGCGGCCAGACCAGTTTCAGCTCGTCGCCCGAGCGCTGGACCACCTGCGTGCCGGCCTTGGGGCTGACGCAGATCCAGTCGAGCCCGGCGACCGCCGGCAACGTGCCGTTGGTCTCGACCGCGACTCGGAAACCGCGGTCGTGGAGCGCATCGACCAGGGCGCGGTCGAGCTGGAGCATCGGCTCGCCCCCCGTGACCACCGCCAGCCGCTCCTCCGCCCCCCGCCCCCACAAGCCCGCGACATGGTCGGCCAGCGTCTCCGCGTCGGCGAACTTGCCGCCGCCCTCCCCGTCGGTGCCGACGAACTCAGTGTCGCAGAAATTGCATTGCGCGCTCGCCCGATCAGCATCGCGCCCCGACCACAGGTTGCAGCCGGCGAAGCGCACGAACACCGCGCGGCTCCCCGCCTGGACGCCCTCGCCCTGCAGCGTCAGGAACGCCTCCTTGACGGCGTAGGTCATGCGTAGCTCGTCGGATCGGCGAGGCCCGCCTCGGCGAACCCCTTGGCGCGCAGGCGGCAGGCGTCGCACTGCCCGCAATGGGTGCCGTCGGGCAGCGGGTCGTAGCAGCTGTGGCTCAGCGCCGGATCGAGCCCGAGTCGGGCCGCCTCGCGCGCGATGTCGGCCTTGGTCAGGTGGAGCAAGGGCGCGTGGATGGTGAACTTGTCGCCCTCGACCCCGGCCTTGGTCGCCAGGTTCGCCAGCGTCTCGAACGCCGCGACGAACTCCGGCCGGCAGTCGGGATAGCCCGAATAATCGAGCGCGTTGACTCCGACGAAGATGTCGCGCGCGCCGCTCGCTTCGGCGAGGCCGAGGGCGAGGCTCAGGAAGATCGTGTTGCGCGCCGGGACGTAGGTCACCGGAATGCCCTCGCCCACGCCCGCCTTCGGCACCGCGATGTCGCTGGTCAGCGCCGAGCCGCCAAACGCGGCGAGATCGAGCGGCACGACGACATGGCGGTCCGCCAGACGCTCGGCGATCGTCGCCGCCGACTCGAGCTCGATGCGATGCCGCTGGCCGTAGTCCACGGTCAGCGCGGTGACCGAAAAGCCTGCCTCGCGCGCCAAAGCGGCGCAGACCATCGAATCGAGCCCGCCGGACAGGAGAACGACTGCGGATTGCATGGCGCGCGATCTAGGCTGTGCGAGGCGACAAAAGAAGGGCCGCCAGTCTTGCGAGCGGCGGCCCTAGGTATCGGGCGGTTAAGCCCGATTGGGAGGAAAGCGTGCCAAATCCGGCACCCAACTCCTTTAGCTGACGATGGTTAAACGGGGCCTTAATGAGCCGAGGCGGATTGCCGCGGGCTGCATTCGCCGACCCGCCGCGCCTGGATCACATAGTTGAACGGCAGGTCGTCGGCGATGCCCTGGGTCTCGATCCGGATCGAGCGCGGGGTCAGCACGTCGATCTTCGACCGGCCGAAGCCGCCACCGGCGCAGGTGTAATGGACCAGCACGCCTTCCGGCCGGTCGCTGATCACCACCCGCGTGCAGGGCCGGCCGCGGTGCTCGTAATTGGCCAGGGTCATCGGATCGGCGACGCAGAGGCGCGGACGGACGCCGGGGCCGAGGCGATCGATCTCCCACAGCCCGCCCTCGACCCGGGCAAGCGAAGACGGGCGCCCGGCAGCACCGAGCGCCAGGATCAAGGCTGCGCCCCCGGCGCAGATCATGACCGAGCCCACGACCTTCATGACTGGCTGCTTAGCATACACGAGTTAAAGCTTGTTTTCCGCCGGAATCGTTACTCGACCTCGCCGGGCTCGATCGTGAAGCTCGACGAGCAGAAGGCGCAGTCGACGCGGATCAGGCCGTCGTCGCCGACCATCGCCGCGCGCTCCTCGGCCGGGAAGCGGCGAATCACCGAGCGGACATAGTCGGGGTCGCAGCGGCAGCCCTTGGCGAGCGGGATCGCGGCCAGCGTCCGCACCTCGTCCTCCTCGTGGAACAGACGCCACACGATCTCGTCGAGTGGCAGGCCGGGGTCGGTCAACTCCTCCGGCTTGATCGAGCCGGCCAGCACCGCGACGTGGGGCCAGTCGGGATGGTCGAGTCGGGTGTGCAGCCGATCGCGGCCTTCCTCGCCCTCGGGGAGGTGCTGGAACAGCAAACCGCCGGCAGTCCACTGCCCGTCGCGCTTCTCCGCCGCGAGGCGAACGATGCTCGGGATCTGCTCCGACTGCGCGAAATAGCTTTGCGCGGCGTCGCCGAGGTTCCTGCCTTCGATCGGGACGATGCCCTGGTAGCGCTCGTTGGCCTGCGGCTGGTCGAAGGTGATGGCGAGATAGCCGTCGCCGAACAGCTCCTTGAGCGCGGGATTGCGCGACGCGTCGGCCAGCCGCTCGCGGTCGAAGCGCACGTAGCCGCGCAAGTCGCCGCCGAGATAGTCGCAGACCATCAGGTCGACGATCCCGCCCTGGGTCTGCGCCTGCAGCGTCATCTGCCCCTGGCGCTCCTTCAAAAGCGAGCCGAGCAGAGCGGTCAGCGTCAGCGCTTCCGCCAGCAGTTTCTCGATCAGCGGCGGATAGCCGTGGTTGGCGAGCACGGCGTCGATCACCGGCCCAAGCCGCGCGATCCGCCCCCGCGCGTCGCGCGACTTTATGGTGACGCCGAGCGCGACGTCGGTGAGAAGCTCGGTTTCGGACATGGCCGGAAGATAGGAAACGGCCGCAGCGGCGACAACAGTTCCTCCCCGGGACGGGGAGGTGGCAGCGCGAAGCGCTGACGGAGGGGCGTCCGAGACCTGCACCACGCCCCCTCCACCAGCTTCGTTCGTCCCCCTCCCCCTTCCGGGGAGGATTTACCAGGCCCTCAAAACTCCCCGGCGATCCCGACCCGGACCGAGCTGTTCTTGCCCCCGGCCTGCGAGAAGCCCACGCCCACTGCCATCGGGTTCTTCGTGTTGAGCCGGTACATCATCGACCCGCCCGTCGCGTACTGCCCGCGGTAAGCGGCGCCGTTGAGGGCATAAGTGAACTTGCCCGGCGCCGACGGGATCTGCACCGGGGTCATCGCAACGGTCGCGGCGATGCCCTGGCGG
>DASRAY010000032.1:0-9915 GCA_035637935.1 Sphingomicrobium sp. | reverse complement strand
CCCGCATCAGGCCGGCGAGCACTGCGCCGGTGATCGGCTTCTGGTTCAATTGCGCCGCCGCGCCCTCGACCTCGACCGCGATGCCGGTGAGGCGCAGGCCCTCGACCTGGCCGATCAGCGCGCCGAGCTTGCCGGCCAGCTCCATATAGGGCCTGAGCCGCGGCGCCTCCTCGGCGGTGAGCGAGGGCATGTTGAGCGCGTTGGTGACTCCGCCGCGGATCAGGAAGTCCGACATCTGCTCGGCGACCTGGATCGCGACGTTGACCTGCGCCTCGGTCGTCGTCGCGCCGAGATGCGGCGTCGCGACCAGGCCCGGCGCGCCGAACAGCGGATTGTCGGTGGCCGGCTCCGAAGCGAACACGTCGAGCGCCGCGCCCGCGACATGGCCGCTGTCGAGCGCGTCCTTGAGCGCCGCTTCGTCGATCAGGCCGCCGCGCGCGCAATTGACGATGCGGACGCCCGACTTGGTCTTCGCCAGCGCCTCGCGGGAGAGAATCCCGCGCGTCTGGTCGGTCAGCGGCGTGTGCAGGGTGATGAAATCGGCGCGGGCCAAGAGCTCGTCGAGCTCGGCCTTGTCGACCCCGAGCTCGACCGCCCGCTCGGGCGACAGGAACGGATCGTAGGCCACGACCTTCATCTTCAGGCCGTGGGCCCGGTCGGCGACGATCGAACCGATGTTGCCGCAGCCGATCAGGCCCAAGGTCTTGCCGGCCAGCTCGACCCCCATGAAGCGGTTCTTCTCCCACTTGCCCGACTGGGTCGACTGGTCGGCCTGGGGGATCTCGCGGGCGAGCGCGAACAGCATCGCGATCGCATGCTCGGCGGTGGTGATCGAATTGCCGAACGGCGTGTTCATGACCACGATGCCGCGGGCCGAGGCGGCGGGCACGTCGATCGTGTCGACCCCGATGCCGGCGCGGCCGATCACCTTGAGGCGAGGAAGGGCGGCATCCATCTCCGCGGCAGTGACCCGGGTCGAGCTGCGCACGGCGAGCCCGTCGTAGCCGCCGATGACCGCGCCGAGCTCCTCGGGGGAAAGTCCCGGCTTTTCGTCGACCTCGATGCCGCGGTCGCGGAAGATCGCCGCCGCTCTCGGGTCCATCTTGTCGGCGATCAGGACTTTGCAGCGGTCGCTCATGCCGTCTGCTCCCACGCCCAGTCGAGCCATGGCCCGAGCGCTTCGATGTCGGCGACGTCGACGGTGGCGCCGCACCAGACGCGCAAGCCGGGCGGCGCGTCGCGATAGGCGCCGACGTCGTAGGCCGCGCCCTCCTCTTCGAGCAGCCTGGCCAGCGCTTTCTGCCGCCCACGGTTCGCCTCCGCGTCGGAGCGGTCGGTGAATTGCAGGCAAACCGAGGTATTGGATCGGACCGCCGGGTCCTTGGCCAGATGCTCGATCCAATCCGCCGACCGCACCCAGCGGTCGAGCGCCGCGGCATTGGCGTCGGCGCGGGCGATCAGCGCCTCGAGCCCGCCGATCCGCTCGGCCCAGTCGAGCGCCCACAGCCAGTCCTCGACGCACAGCATAGAGGGCGTGTTGATCGTCTCGCCCCGGAAAATCCCGTCGATCAGCTTGCCGCTCTTGGTCAGCCGGAAGATCTTGGGCAGCGGCCGCGGCGCGGGGTCGCGCTCGAGCCGCTCGACAGCGCGGGGGGACAGCACGAGCATGCCGTGCGCCGCCTCGCTGCCGAGCGCCTTCTGCCAGCTGAAGGTGCCGACGTCGACCTTCGGCCAGTCGATCGGCTGCGCGAAAGCGGCCGAGGTCGCGTCGCAGAGGGTGAGGCCGGTGCGCTCGGCCGCGACCCACTCGCCGTTCGGCACGCGCACCCCGCTGGTGGTGCCGTTCCAGGTGAACACCACGTCGTTTGCCGGGTCGATGCCGGACAGGTCGGCGATCTCGCCATAATCGGCGGTCCGGATCTCGGCGTCGAGCTTGAGCTGCTTGGCGACGTCGGTGACCCAGCCGGCGCCGAAGCTCTCCCACGCCAGCATGGTCACCGGCCGTGTCCCGAGCAGCGACCAGATCGCCAGCTCCATCGCGCCGGTGTCGGACGCCGGGACGATGCCGAGCCGATAGTCCGGCGGGAGCCGGAGCAGCGCGTGGGTTCGTTCGATCGCCTCCTGCAGGCGGGCCTTGCCGAGCGCTCCGCGATGCGAGCGGCCGAGCGCGTCGGTGCGCAGCAGTCCGGGATCCCAGCCGGGCGGCTTGGCGCAGGGGCCTGACGAGAAATGCGGGCGCGCCGGTTTGGCGCCAGGACGATCCATTCAAACACTCTCCTTCCAGAGAGCTCGCGCCGCGTTGGGACGGCGTGGCCCGCCGCTGTTTCTAAGGCCGATTGCGGCATCGGCAAGGCGGCCGCGAAAGATTCGCTTCGACTCCCTTCGCCGGCGCGAACAACAGTTTGAATTTGCTGGTGGACGGGGCCGTAACGAGAACGCTTTCTCCGTTCACCGCAGTTACCCCGCGACTCATCCCGGCCCGGGTCCCCAGGTGTTGAAATCGTTAACCATCCGGAAGCAGTGTCCCCCTCGTCGGCTCGCGAGGGGCAATCGCGTGGCCGGCAGTTGGGGCTGGGGAGCTCCTTTTTTGATGGACCTGACGTGCCGTACGCCTCTGTGCGCGCCGTTGGAGCTTTTGGGAGCGGGGACGAGATGACGCAAGTTCTGGCAGCGACGGGCGCCTTGTTCCGCGACCGCGACCTGTTCGTCCACGATGGCTCCAAGCTTCGCCGCTTCCGCATTTCCGCCCCCGTCCAGGGGGTGTTCTTTTTGGTGCTCCTGGCGCTCGTCGCCTGGTCGAGCTACGCCACCGCGCGCTTCGTGTCGGTCGCTCCGCCGGCCTCGGCACCTGACGTCGCGCTGTCCGCGGACGATTATTCGGCCCAAGTCGCCAAGCTCGCCGCCGAAACCGAGCGGCGGGTCCAGGCCATCGAGCAGCGCCAGCTTGCCCTCGCCGAGGCGCTGGCCGGCCAGAATGTCGACGCGGCTTCTCTGAAGCGCCTCGGCTTCTATCCCGCCAAGCCCGGGCAGCAGGGCGTCGGCGGACCGTTCGAGAGCGCCGGAAACCCGACCTTCAAGGCATTGTTCAACAGCTGGAAGAAGCTCGATCAGCTGCAGGACGGCGTGATCGCGGTTCCGTCGGACAAGCCGGTCCAGGCCGCGGTGACGATGATGTCCGCCTTCGGTTTCCGCTCCGACCCGTTCAACCACCGCGCCGCGATGCACCCGGGAATCGACCTGTCCGGTTCCTACGGCACGCCGATCTACGCGACCGCCGACGGCACCGTGCTTCGCGCCGGCTGGAACAGCGGCGGCTACGGCAACCTCGTCGAGCTCGACCATGGCCGCGGCATCACCACCCGCTACGGGCACATGTCGGCGATCCTGGTCAGCCCCGGCCAGCACGTCACCCGCGGCCAGCAGGTCGGCCGCATGGGTTCGACCGGCCGGTCGACTGGCAACCATCTGCACTACGAAGTGCGGATCGACGGCCGCGCGGTGAACCCGATCCCGTTCATGAAGTCGACCGACTATGTCCTCGCGATGCAGCGCCGCTCGGGCACCGCGTCGATGGACGCGCTGGCGATCGGCGGGCCGGCAGTCGGCAAATAAGCTTGTTCGCCCCCCGGGCGCTTCCTATCTCCCTCGCGTGAGCGAGCCCCAGATCAGCCTGACCGAGAATGCGGCGAAGCGCGTCGCGTGGATCGCCGAGCGCCAGCACAAGCCCGCCATCCTGCGCCTCGCGGTCGACGGCGGCGGCTGCGCCGGCTTCACCTACACGTTCGAGCTCACCGACCGCGCCGACAGCGCCGACGCCGTCGCCGAGACCGCCGGGGTCAAGCTGGTCGTCGACCCGGTCAGTCTCGAGCTGGTCAAGGGATCGGCGGTGGATTTCGTCGAGGATCTGGGCGGGGCCGCGTTCCGGGTCACGAACCCCAACGCCCAGTCGGGCTGCGGCTGCGGCTCGAGCTTCAGCGTCTAGCGCGGCTAGAGCGCGTAGCTGTGGGCCCGCGGCCGGGGAATGCGCCGCACCCGCTCGAGCACGGTCGGTCGTGCTTTAGCCTTTTCATCGACCAGCCCGCGCTCGACCGCATTGGCCCAGGCCGCCTCGGCCAGGTCCGCGTCGGACCACAGCGGGCTCACAGCGGGAACGCCTGAATGCCGGTGGCGAGCTGCATCGCGAGCAGCACGCCGGTCACCGCGAACAATCCGCCAAGTCCGGTTCTGATTCTCAAGCCGAGCATCTCTTGCACCCCTGAAATCGAACGTGCCTCTGCGCGCTTGCCGCCGCGCCCGCCATGGGAAAGTCCGGCAAATGCCCGCCATTTGTCCGCCCCGTTCGAAGCCGGTTGACGAAATGTGCGGATTTGTGCGGAGATGTGCGGACCGGGCGCCGAGTCCGGAGGGGCGGATCCCATGCTCAATGAGCTAAGCGTCGAAGGCAGCCAGGCGGTCGCGCTGATCGTGCGCGAGGAGCTCGCCCGCCGCCGCCTCTCGCGCCAGTGGCTCGCCGACGCGGCCAGGGTCAGCCTGTCGACGCTCGAGAAGGCGCTCGCCGGGAGTCGGCCGTTCACGCTCGCGACCGTGGTCCGGCTCGAGGGCGCCCTCGGCACCAGCCTCCGCCACCGGCGCCAGGCGGAGTCGGAAGTGCGGCCGTTCGCCCCGGAAACGATGGGCGCCTACTCGCGCCCTGCAGTGCAATGGCTCGAAGGCTCCTATCTGACGCTGCGCCCGTCGTTCAGCGAGCCCGACGCGGTGTTCGCTTACCTGACCTCGATCGCCTGGGACGACGCCCAGGGCCATCTCGTGTTCAGCGAGGCGGCGCGGACCGACAGCCAGTATGAGCAGAAGGGGTTCGTTTCCTTCCCCAGCATCTCCGGCGCGATCTATTTGGTGACGATCAGCGAGGGCCAGTATCGGGTCGCGATCCTCAACCGCCCGGTCGGCGGCGGCGGAATGAGCGGCATCCTCCTGACGCTCGCGGCCGGCGAGGGGGCCCAGTTGACCCCCGCGGCGGTGCCGATCGCGCTGGTCCCGACCCGCTTGAGCGCCGATCCGCAGGTCGGCGTGATCCGCGCCGGCGACGAATGCTTCGCCGAATATCGCGAATGCGTCGATCGCGTGACGCAGCGGGGGTATGCGCGCTTTCCGGGGTGAGCCCGGCCCGCTAAGCGGGCCCCATGAAGATCGCTTCCTACAACATCAACGGCATCCGCGCTCGGATGCCGCGCCTGCTCGAATGGCTCGATCGCGCGAAGCCCGATGTCGCCTGCCTGCAGGAATTGAAATGCGCCGACGACCAGCTGCCGATCGCCGACATCGAGGCCGCCGGCTATGGCGCGGTGTGGCATGGACAGAAGGGGTTCAACGGGGTCGCGATCCTGGTCCGCGGCGGCTCGCCCGAGCTGCGCCGGGTCGGCCTCCCGGGCGATCCCGACGACACCCACAGCCGCTACATCGAGGCCGAGGCGAACGGGATGATCGTCGCTTCGCTGTACCTGCCCAACGGCAATCCGATCGGCACCGAGAAGTTCGACTATAAGCTCAACTGGATGGAGCGGCTCGGCTCCCACGCGGCCGAGCTGCTGCGCGAGGAACGGCCGGCGGTGCTGTGCGGCGACTGGAACGTGGTGCCGGAGGACCGCGACGTCTTTTCGGCGCGGGCGACCGCGCGCGACGCGGTGATGCAGCCCGAGACGCGCGACGCGTGGCGGCGGATCGTCAACCAGGGCTGGACCGACGCCTTGCGCGCGCTGCACCCGCGCGAGGAGAAGCTCTACACCTTCTGGGATTACACCGCCGGCTGCTGGCAGCGCGACCTCGGCTTCCGGCTCGACCATCTGCTGTGCTCGCCCGAGGCGGCGGATCGACTCGAGGCGGCGGGCGTCGACAAATGGGCCCGGGGCGAGGAGAAAGCGAGCGACCACGCGCCGACGTGGGTGGAGCTGGCGGCGTAGGTTCCTCCCTATCCCCGCCTGCGCGGGGGACCGGGAGGTCCTTACGCGAGCGCTTTCTCGTAAATCCGGTAGCGGTGGTTGACCGCGGCGCCGGGGAGCTGGGCGATCGACAGCATTCCCTTATTGTCTTCGAGGATCCAGCCGAACTCGCCGTGGGTCGCGCCATATTTGGTGGTGCCGTCGCGGCGGGTGTATTCGATCATCATGAAGGCGAGCTGGCTCGCCAGCCGGCTGTGGTGCAGCTTCTTTGCCACCCCCATCAACGGCACCCGCAGGCGCCGCGTCCGCGGCTTGCGCAGCCGCCACAGCAATTTGATCCAGTTGAACGGAAACAGCTCGCCGTTGAGGTCCTTCAAGAGCTCGTTGATGTCGGGGATGGTCAGCATGAAGGCGACCGGCTCGCCGTCGATTTCGGCGATGCGCACCAGCTCGTTGAAGATGATCGGTTTCAGCTTCTTCCCGGCATATTTGATTTCGGCCTCGGTCAGCGGGACGTAGCCCCAATTGTTCGACCAGGCGTCGTTCAGGAGGTTGAGGATGATCCGCGCCTCCTCATCGAACTTCGATTTGTCGACCATGCGGATGCGGATGTGCGGGTTGCGCTCGCCCATCGCGATCAGGCGGTCGATCTTCGGGTCCTCCCAGTGGGTGATGTCGAGCGCATAGGTGAGGAGGTCCTTGGCCTTGCTGTAGCCGGCGCCCTCGATCCACGCCTGATATTCGGGCCGGTGATGGCCCATCATCGCGGTCGGCGGCTCGGCGAAGCCCTCGATCTCGAGCCCCGGCTCGTCCCAGATCGACAGGCTGATCGGGCCGAGCGCGCTGGTCATACCCTGCGCGCGAAGCCAGTCCTCGGCAGTCCTGATCAGCGCCGCCGCCGCTTCGCCGTCGAGCGCGTCGAAAAAGCCCCACTGGCCGATGCCCTGGCCCATATGCTCCTGGACCAGCTGGTCAACCTGCGCGCTGATCCGGCCGACGACCCTGCCGCCGCGCTCCGCCAGCCACAATTGCGCCCTGGCATGCTCGAACCACGGGTTCTTGCCCGGGGTGATCAGGCCGTGGACCTCGTCCTTGAGCGGCGGGACCCAGACCGGGTCGTTCTTGTAGACTTCCCATGCGAAGTCGACGAAGGCCTTGCGGTCGGCCTTGGTCTCGACCGGCTGGATGGTGACTGGGGCGCTGCTCATGCGCGCGTGGCTAGCCGGTCATTGGCCCAAGCGCCAGTGAACCCCTACAATCGCCACGATGACGCCACTATCTCAAGGCAACAGAGACACTTCCGGAGACTCATGACTGAAAGCGCGACCCTCGAGCGCAACGCGAGCGACGCTGCCCCTGCGCAGCGCGCGTCGGCGCGCGCCAGGGACGACGCGACCATGCTCAAGGCCGCGGCGAACCTGACGCGCGACCTCAACGTGCCGCGCTCGGCGATCTACTGGGCCGACATGCTCGGCTCCGCGGTGCTCGGCTATGCCGCGCTTTTCGCGACCATGGCGCTCACTTGGCCGGTGGCGCTTGTCACCGGGCTGGTCGCGGTCCTCGCGCTGTACCGCGCCGGCTCGTTCATCCACGAGCTGACCCACATCAAAAAGGGCGCTGTCCGCGGATTCCGCTTCACCTGGAACCTCGCCGTCGGCGTGCCGCTGCTGGTGCCGAGCTTCATGTACGAGGGCGTCCACAACCAGCATCACGCCAAGCGCTATTACGGCACGGTCGACGATCCCGAATATCTGCCGCTGGCGCTGATGCACCCTTGGACCCTGCCGCTGTTCCTGGTCGTCGCCGCGCTGGCGCCGGTCGGGATGCTGATTCGCTTCGGGATCCTCGCCCCGCTGTCGCTGCTCTTCCCGAAGCTGCGCGCCGCGGTGGTCGGCAAATATTCCGGGCTGCAGATCAACCCCAAGTTCGTGCGCCCCGCGCCCGAGGGCGAGTTCGCGCGCGACTGGGCGTGGCAGGAGGCGGCGTGCAGTGTCTGGGCCATCGCGTTGCTGACGCTGGTCGCGACGGGCGTCGTCCCGCTGCGCGATTTCCTGATCTTCCTCGGCGTCGCGTCCGGAGTGATGTTCCTCAACCAGGTGCGGACCCTGGTCGCGCATTTGTGGGAGAATGAGGGCGAGCCGATGAGCGTCACCGCCCAGTTCCTCGACAGCGTCAACGTCCCGCCGCCGGCGACCCTGCCGGCCCTGTGGGCGCCGGTCGGCCTGCGCTATCACGCGCTGCACCATCTGCTGCCGGGCCTGCCCTATCACGCGCTTGGTGAAGCGCACCGGCGGCTCAAGAAAGAGCTCGCGCCGGACTCGGTCTATTTGGAGGCCAACCACCGCGGCCTGTCGCCGCTGGTCGTCCGGCTGGCGGCCAGGAGCTGGCGCGGGCGCTAAACGAGGGACTGTCCCTATCTTTTGCAGGGATATTTGCGCTGGAGGACGCGGATCATGCCGTCCTTGAGGCTCATCCGCGCGCGTTCGGACGACGGGATCGCGGCGAGGCCGTCGATGAACTCGAAATTGCCGAGCTTGGCGCGCGCCGTCGGCGAGCAATAGAGGATCGGCTTGCCGGCGCGCTCGGCCGCGATGCGGTCATCGCCGATCGCCTTGCCGACCGCCGTCGCCTCGGCCTTCAGCCGGCCGTAGTCGCTGTCGAACAAAGCGAGCGGGCCCTTGGCCTTGAGCCGGTTGGCGCGGTCGAGGAAATTCTGTGCAGTGCCGGGCGGCGCGGCGAGCGTGGACGCAGAGACACAAAGTGCGAGCAAGAACAGGATTGCGTTGCGCATAAGAAAGGTCACTCCGCGAGCTTAGTGCCCTGAAGCGACCGTTCGGTTTGAACCGCCGGTGAACTAGGTGGCGATCGCCGGGCCGCCGATCGACCCGGGCTTGGGCCGCTTGGCCTTCGGGATCGACGAGCCCGCGGCCGGGATGGCCGGGCCGCTGACCCCGCCGCGGTCGATCGAACCGCCCGCCAGCACGGTCTTGATCTCGTCGCCCGACAGCGTCTCATATTCGAGCAGCGCCTTGGCCAGCGTCTCGAGCTCCTCGCGGTTGACCTCGAGCAGATGCTTGGCGCGGTCGTAGCCTTCGTCGACGATGCGGCGGATTTCCTTGTCGATCGCCTGCGCTGTCTCGTTCGACATGTTGCGCTGGCGGTTGACCGAGTAGCCGAGAAACACCTCTTCCTCGGCGTCGGCGTACTGCAGAGGGCCGAGCGCGTCCGACATGCCCCAGCGGGTGACCATGTCGCGCGCCAGGCCGGTCGCATAGCTGATGTCCGACGAGGCGCCCGACGACACCTTCTCGTAACCGAAGATGACTTCCTCGGCTACGCGCCCGCCCATCGCGACCGCTAGGTTCGCGTACATCTTGTCGCGGTGGTAGCTGTAATTGTCGCGCTCGGGCAGGCGCATGACCATGCCCAGCGCGCGGCCGCGCGGGATGATCGTCGCCTTGTGGATCGGGTCGGACGCCGGCTCGTGCAGCGCGACGATCGCGTGGCCGGCCTCGTGATAGGCGGTCATCCGCTTCTCGTCCTCGGTCATGACCATCGAGCGGCGCTCGGTGCCCATCATGACCTTGTCCTTGGCCTCCTCGAACTCGTGCATCGCGACCAGCCGCTTGCCCTTGCGCGCGGCGAGCAGGGCTGCCTCGTTGACGAGGTTGGCCAAGTCGGCGCCGGAGAAGCCCGGCGTGCCGCGGGCGATCACCCGCGGGTCGACGTCGGGCGCCAAGGGCACCTTCTTCATGTGCACGCCGAGGATCTGCTCGCGGCCGTCGATATCGGGGCGCGGCACGACCACCTGGCGGTCGAAGCGGCCGGGGCGCAGCAACGCCGGGTCGAGCACGTCCGGGCGGTTGGTCGCGGCGATGATGATGATGCCTTCGTTGGCCTCGAAGCCGTCCATCTCGACCAGCAGCTGGTTCAGGGTCTGCTCGCGCTCGTCGTTGCCGTTGCCGAGGCCGGCGCCGCG
>DASRAY010000031.1:0-50504 GCA_035637935.1 Sphingomicrobium sp. | reverse complement strand
CCATATCGCGCGAAGTTCGTTCAGCCGCCGCTACGGGACGATTCCGCTTTGACGGCATCGTCCTGGAGCTGTTTCTGGCGCTCCTCACAATTGATGTAGGCCCATTGATACGATCGCTCGCCGGAAGTGACGTCGACCAGGCCGGTTGCCCGGGCAACCTCAAAGGCCGCGGAATCCCGCAGCGTGACATAGCTTTGGCAGGCTGCCAGGGCGCCGTCTCCCGCACGCAGCCCGTACATCGCGCCGCTCGGCGCCTCGACCTCGTTGACCAGCTTTATGAAATCCTGGATTCGCTGTTTGTAGGTCAGATAATCGCCCACGAATTTCGGCGAGAAATACGGCTTGTAGAGGCCAAAGAGGTTTTCGCATTCCCGGAACAATTTCGAGACCTGGTCCGGCTTGCCTCTTTTCATGAGAACATCGTCGATCGCCACGTCGATCTGGTCGAGCTTGGGTGCCATCTTTTCCCAAAACTCGATCCTTTTGTCCGCCAGCTTCGACACCCGCGCGAGCTCCAGTTGATGCTGTCTGACCGCTTCCTCCCGCCGGAAGGCCTCATCGCGCATCGCCTTTTCCCGCGCGAAGCCTTCTCGGCGAAGTGCCGTATCGCGGTCCAGTGCAGCGTCCTGCAGCATTTTCTGGAACTGCTTTCCATCCTGACGGATAGCGGCCTCGCGTTTTTGCGCCGCCGCCTCTGCGGATCTTTGGGTTTGCTCAACGGCGTTGCGGGACAGTTCCTCTTGTTGCCTCTGCTGATTGGCAACGAGGATGCTAAGCGCCAGAAGCGCGAACGGGGTAGCGAGCGAGGCCACGAACTTGGCGGTCTCGAGCGAGGTCCAGAGCGACTTCCGGGGCGCTGGGTTTGAGCTCGGTTCGATTGCGGCATCGGCATCGCTGGTCATCGCATCCCCCTTCCCCAAAGGGCAGATCCGGCGGTGCGATTGTAGACCTGAAGCCGCGCTTCGGAAATATGGGGTATCCGCCGCAAATATGCGGCGAGCGTGCGGGGCTAGATTACCTGTCCGACCCGTTCGCCGTCGCGCACGACGTCGCAGATCGGGCAATCGTCGCTCTCCTCGGCCTGCCGCACGGCCTGGGCGTCGGTCGGGGCGAGGATGTGTTTCTTCTTGAGGACCACGCCCCCGCGCTTGGCCAGCTTGTCGACCCGGTACAGCTTCATCTCGTCCCTCAGCCCGATCGGCCGACCGTAGCACGGCGCGCATCGGAGTAAATGCCTTCTTGCGCGTGACCCTCAAGCGAATTCCCGGGCCTTCTCCCGCCCCGCGTGCTAGACGAGCCGCATCATCGGCATTCTCCCCCGCAGGCGCCGATGGCTGAGAGACGTCACGCTCCCGCTTGCCGCCCAGGAGCGCCCCCTAAAATGACCACCCTCAACCCCCACGCCGATCCGCAGCCGGATCCGGCGCTCGCGCTCAGGCTCGAGCAATATGCCGTGTCACACCGGGCGACCGCCTCGCCCGCGACCGCCGCCGAGCTCGACCGCTACGACATCGCCGTCGTGCTGCAGGCGATCTACGAATGGGGCGGCTACCGCTACTCCAACGCGTCGGACGCGATCGCCGCCGCCAAGAGGAGCCCGAAATGAGCCGCGCCTGCAACCTCGCTATGACCGAGGCCGAAATCGTCAAGCATTGCGCCGAGAAGGCCATCGGCATTTCGGCACTGGAGGCGCTGCCCGGCGGCGGCGTCCGGCTGGTGTGCATGAGCGGTCACGGGGCGGCGCAGATCCGCACCAAGCTGAAGCGCCATCTGATCGACGACGGGGCCAAGCGCGAGCGAGTTCGGCCGGTGCGGCCCCTGTGGTAACGCGGGCGCGCCTCACCTCGAGGTAAGCGGCCCCGGCGCGCGTACGTAAAAGCTTAGTGCGGACGGCTCGCCGAAGTAACGGGGCGGGCGCGGCGGAGCGACTGCCGCCGCGTGCGCCGGCCGCCCTCGATCTGGCGCCACAGGTTCAGGCTTTTGTCGTCCATGTCGTCGCGCAACGCCGGCGCCCGAGCCGGGTTCCAGCCACCCGCCCGCGCCGCTGCTCACTTGGGCGGAGCTTCGGCCTTTCGGATCTGCTCCTCGACGCGCAGGCGCTCGCTGCGCTGGGCCTTGTCGGCCAGCGCGCTCCACGCCGCTTCGGAGCGGCGGCAACGCTCGCGCACATGGTCGAGCGTCGCCGCCTCCGCCTCCTCCCGCGCCTGGGCGGCGCGGGCGAGGAAGAATTGCAAGTTGGTGCCCCGGATGACCGGGCCGGACAAATTACTCGCCCTGCTGGTCGGTCGCAGGCTCGTCGGCGCTGGCTTCGGGCTGGGTCGAATCCTCGGCCGCCTTGAGGTTGGCCGCAGCCATCTTGCCGCGATTGTCCTGCTGCAGCTCGTAGCTGACGCGCTGGTTCTCGCGCAGCGTCTGCATGCCCGAGCGCTCGACGGCGCTGATGTGGACGAAGGCGTCCTGGCCGCCGCCGTCGGGCTGGATGAAGCCGTAGCCCTTGGTTTCGTTGAAGAATTTAACTGTGCCGACTGGCATCTGTCTGACTTTCCCTTCTGGGCGGGCCGAGTGCCGGTCCGCTTCGAGCTAGGAGCGCACGAGAAGGAAAAAGGAGCCGCAAAGCGCCTGTAGACCGTCATTTTGCGACTAGTAGCCACGGCTGAATACGCGCGATGGCCCGGAATTGTAACCCTCGGCGCGGAATTCGGCTCGCCGCAGGACGTCAATCGCGCGCCCGACCTGCCCGTTCGGCAGGCCCGGCGGCGGGTGACTCAGTGGCCGGTGGCGCCGGCGACGATCCCCGCGATGCTCGAGATGGCGACGACGATGCCGATGATGATCAGCAGCCAGTTGGGCGTGTCGGTCATCACCCCGGTCTGTCCGGTGTTGCGGTTGGTGATCGCGATCGGACCGCCCTTGATGCCGGCGATCACGAGCACGATCGCAATGATGATCCCGAGGATTCCGCCGATGATATAGCCCATGATGATTCTCCCCCAACAGGTTTCAGGTCGCGCTTCCCGCGCCGGCGATTTTCTTGATGCCGTAGCCGATCAGATAGACCGCCAGCAGCTGGCCGAATGAAGCGGCGACGACCAGGATCAGGTTGCGCGGCGTGCTGGTCCATCCGACGACGATGAGGACGACCAGCAATCCGGCGAGGAGGAGGCCGCCGACAATCAGTCCGATGCCGACGTTGCGGTTCGTTTCAGCGGTTGTTTCGGCCATGCGCCCGACCCCCAGTTGCCTGGACCGAGCGACGGCAAGGTGCCACGTTGCGGCGGCGCAGACCAGCGGAAATTCAGCGCGGGTCGGCCGCGGTCCAATGCCCGCAGCGGCGCGGCGCCCTACTCGTCCGGGCAGTTGCCGGCCCGCTTCACCGTCCGGCCGCCCGCCAGGTACCAGGTCGACGTCCCGTCGGGATCGTCGTCGTCGTGATAGTAGCAGATCTCGGCGCCCGAGCCGTCCGGCCGGATCGCAACCGCCCAGTTGTGGAAGCCGCAATTGCGCGCCTCGCAGCCCCAGGCGATGAGCCGTCCGTCCTTGCGCTGGGCGATCGGCGCGTCGGGCCCGTTGTAATTGCGGATGAACTCGCGGACCTGGGCGTCGCGCACCGCGGCAACTGCCCGGCGCACCGCCGGCTCGGCCAGGAAACTCAACCCGCCCTCGCTCTCGCGCGGCCGCCAGTCGACATATTTGGCGAGACCCGCGCGAGCCCGGGCGCCGGCGCCGGAGCCGGTGTTGCCGCCGGAATTGGTCGGTGCCCAGCCGGGCGGACGGCGGATGCCGCTCCGGGTCGCCTCGACCGCATTCTTGACCGGAGTCACGTCGGGCTCGGTCGCCGGGCCGGAGTTGGCGTCCGTCGTTTCGACCTCTGGCGGCGGTGGCGCGCCGTCGCTCGTGCCGCCGGCCGCGGGGGTTTCGCCGCCCGCTTTGGCGACACTGCCCGGCTTGTCTTTCCCGCAGCCCGCTGCGAGCAGCAGAACCGAAAGTGCGATGGCGCCCAGCGCCGCCTTGTTGGTCATGGCGATCCCCCTCACCCGAGCGGTCGCAGGATGCGCCTCGAACCGGCGCGAATCAATCGCATGGGTTCGCGCTTTCACTCCCCATTCAGTCGCGGCCCGTCTATCCTCGCCGTCCACGCGACGCCTGACTGACGGATTCTCAGCCGACCTTGCCTTCCTACCGGCTCCCTTCCGCGAACGACCGTCCGCCGCTGCGCCGGCGCGCGTCGGGGCTCGCACTCGCGCTGGGGGTCAATCTCGGCCTGCTGCTGGTGCTGCTGACGCTCGGCGTGCTTCCTGACCGCGAACGCAAGCCGAGCGAGGCGACGATCGTCGACCTGCTCCCCGAATCGCACAGCCGGGCCGAGAATCATGCCGCCGCCCGGCCGAACAAGCCGGCGCCCAAGCCGCCGCCGGTCGTGCTCCCGGTCAAGCCGAGCATCGCCCCGCCGCCGCTGCCGCCGAAGAAATCGCAATCGTGGATCGAGATGAGCAGCACGGACCTGGCTGCGGCCGACATCCGCAACCTGCGGCCGGGCCCAGGCGAGGGTGACAGCGAGGAGGTCGGGCGCGGCCCGCACGGCGAGATCCTCTACGCCGCCGAATGGGCGCGCGAGCCGACCGATGCCGAGTTGGCGGGATATCTGCCGAGGAACGCGCCCGATGGCTGGGGCCTGATCGCCTGCCGGACCATCCCCGGCAACCGCGTCGACGACTGCATCGAGCTCGGCCAGTCGCCGCCCGGCTCGCACCTTGCCGGTGCGGTCCGCCAGGCGGCCTGGCAGTTCCGCGTCCGCCCGCCGCGCAAGGGCGGCAAGCTCCTGGTCGGCGAGTGGGTCCGGATCCGGATCGACTATGAACGAATCGGCGGCTGAGCCACGCGGCTCAATGCTTGAGGCCCGCGATGATCCCGATCAGCCCGCCGACGGCGAGGACGATCCCGACGATGATCAGCACCCATTTCGCGCTTTCGCCGGTGAGCGGCGCGGACTGGCCCTGGTCGTTGGTGACGGTGACGCTTGGGTCGGTCGAGGTCTTCGACCGGGTCGCGCCCGTGTAGATCAGGATGAGTCCGAGCACCAATCCGACAATTCCACCGATGGTCATTTGCACCTCCCTGTTGTTGGTAATGATCCGGCGCGCGCCTAGCTCCTGAAGCCGCCGACCAGCGCGGCGATGCCGAGGATCATCATCAGGATCCCGAAGCCGATGAAAATAACAAGCGCGCCCCGGCCCGCTTTCGCGGACTGTCCGGTCTGGCTGTTGGTGATGGTGATGTCCGGCTCCTCGGGAGCGGCCATCTTGATGCCGGTAAACACGGCGAGCGCACCGCCGGCGCCGAGCAACACGAAGCCAAGGATGATCAGCGCGACTTTCGACCCGGTCCCGAGCAAGGCTGCGGTGGTGGTTGCATAATCCATGCGGTTACTCCCCCGAGGGAGGACCGAGCGCGGGTTAACTGCCATGGCGCAGCCCGGCTGGCTAGGGGAAATCGGCGCGGCCGAGCCTGCACGGGCCCGCGGGATTGCCCTCGCCACCCCTTCTAACCTCGGTTATAAGGCGCGCCGTGCCGGATCCTCTTTAAGGGGAGCACGCCATGCGCGGGGGCATCGCACGTCATTCGTTGATCATCGCCATCGCACTTAGCGCCGCGGCCTGCGGCGGCGGCAAGGACAAGGGCGCGGCCCAGAACGCGACCGGCAATGAGACCGCCGCTGGCAACGAGGCAACTCCGCCGGTCGACGACGCCGCGGCCAAGGCGGCGGCGCTCCAGCAGAAGGTCAAGGAGTTCAACGACCAGAACGGCGGCTGCGAGGAATGCCAGCCGACCGAGGCCAAGGTGGTCGCCCAGATGCGGGTTCCGCACGGTCTGCGCACCTACACAGCTACTCCGAGCTGCATGAACGAGGCGCGCGACACCGCCGAGATCCGCGAAGTGTCGGACGACGCGGCCGCCTTCTCCGACGGCCAGTTCGCCGGCGCCGTCGGCGACCTGCTCAAGAACAAGGACGTCCAGCGGATGATCGGGCAGAAGGTCGGCGGCGACGTCGGCCGGATCCTCAACGGCGGCGACGATCGCACGGCCTATTGCCAGGCGGTGTGCGCGGTCCTGCCGCAGAATTCGACCGTCACCGGCTATAAGCTTGAGGCGGCCGACGCGACCACCGGGCAGTTCCAGACCTGCCAGGCCGGCTCGGACTGCGCGATCGGCAAATCGAAATGGACGGCCGAGCCGATCCCCAACACCGGCGAGAACTCGAAAACGGTGTGCGGGGTGTTCGCCAACTGGACCCACAAGACGGACCGGCTGGCAAAGCTCAGCGTCTATTTCACGCCGCCGGACGACTGGGTCCCGCCGCACAAGTGAGGCGGCCCGCGGACCGGCTTTCGGGCGCCGGAACGTTAAATTTCGTAAACCAATTCCGCTGACAAGCGGGTAACCGGCGCGCGGTAAATTCTGACTCAGCAGAGCCAGGAGGTTGTTGCGAGCTCCCAAACGGCCCTGCCGGAACGAAGTACCAAAGAAGCCCTGCCGCGAGCTGGCATGCTCCCCTCGCTCCCCCGGCCCGGCAGGGCTTCCAGTCACCAGCGGGCCGGAACCCTCCCTTGAGCAGCGAACAGCAGGCGGATCGGGCCTAGCCGGCCGGTTGCCACGTGCTCGTCCGGCGGGGAATCAACAAACGCAGCGTGGTCAGGGCCGGGGAAACCCGCCAGGCCGGTTTCCTCGGTTCGCTGAGCCGTTCGAGGAACAGGAACAGGGTAACCGCGAGCGTGACGCCGGCATGGCCGACCGGCACGCTCATCGGGATGAGCATCCACGGCCAGCAGGCGAGCACGCACGGGCCGCCAGCCATCGCCCCCTGCGCAAGGCTGTCGCGATCGGCGGCCCAACCGAACGGATGGATGCCACGCACCCGATGACAGCGATTGCGGGCATATTGAGCGATCGGCGAACAGCTCCAGGCGACCGACGCGGCCGCGATCGCGGCGGCCGTCGGCCACCCCTGCCCCAGGGCCGCGGCGGCCGGAATCAGCACAGCGCCGGCGGCCGCCCACCAGGCGCCGTAGCCAAGCCCCAGGGCGAGCAGCGAATCGAACCGCCGGCGAGCCAGGGACGAGCGCCAGACGTGGTTGATGATCGGGACCAGCAGCGGGGTCATCATTGCCGCAACCATGAGCAGCCAATCGATCAGCCCGAGCGACGCACAGGGACCGCCCCCGGCAGCCGCGTGATGATGCCCGCCGCCGCACCGGGCGCCCTGGCCGCGGCCTTCGAGATAAGCCAACAGGAGCCAGGCGCCGAGTGCAACCAGGACGGGCCCACGCAGCCCCCCGCGGCGCCAGGCCAGCTGGAGCGCACTCAGGCCGGGACTCATCGTCCTATCCGACCGGCTGCTTGTAGATGCTGACTCGTTCGACGGTCACCGGGGCTTCCGCATCCTCCTGTTCGATGCGCACTTCCAACTGCTCCACGGGCGTGCCCGAGTCCGGCGCCAGCTGATTGGCGATTTCGGTGATGTCGATCGCGACACTGATTCCGTTGCCGCCGTGCTCGCCATCCGCGCCGGACGATTCGGCCAGGCCGAACAGATCGATCGACTGAGAAAAGGACGAGCCCTCGGTGAGCGCGGACGCGGCGGCGGGAGCGCTGATTCGGACTGTGAGCGTCGCGCTCGATGCGCGTCCGCGGATGTTCTCGAGGTTCAGGAAGACTCGCTGCTCGGCCGCAAGGCCAGCGAGCTCGGTCGCTTGCGGCTGGAGCCGAACGTCCGTCGTCGCGGCAGTCTCGCCGATCGTGATCCTCCCGCTGTTGGCGCCGACAAGGGTCGCTGGAGGTGGTGGTTCCGATGACAATCTCGCGGGCATGGCTTCAGCTTCCACTTCCTCAAGGGACGACGAGACGGCCGGCAGCCCAGTGCCGTTCTGCAGGTCGTCGTAGGTCGGCGCGAGGCGGCCGCCAGGCATCGTCTCCGCTGAAGTGAACGCGTGAAGCTGCCCGTCCGGGCCCGGCATTTCGAATTTTCTCACTGGTCCGTTCTTCCACGCGTCGCCGTCCTCCATGACGTGGTCCTTACGGGTCAACCACGCCGCCCACAGCCGGTCGACGTTGCAATGATGCAGCCAGAAGATAGGGTCGAGGCCGGCAGTGTTGGGGTCCTCCATGAATCCTCCGATCCTGCGGTGGACCGAGTTGTGAGGATTGAGCTCGAGGGCGCCAGTCAGTCCGCCGAAATGCTTGAAGATCGTCACTCCGCCGCCGAAACCGGACGTGCCGGACGCGGACGTGTAAATCTTGTTCTTCATCGCATCGAGGCTGATCTTCGTCTTGTCCAGGGCGGTGTTGGTGCGCGGCGGCGCCGCCAGCGGATTGTCGGTCGTCTTGTCCGGCATCTTGGGATCCGTGAACGCCGCATGCATTTGCAGCGCGGAATCGCCGTCGAAATAGTTCCAGTAGGGCAGCGCCCAATCCGACGGTCCGCCAAGCGCCTTGACGGTCGCCCCGACGATCTCCTCGAACGCGTGCAGGTAGCCGCGATGCCAGGGCAGGAAAAAGTAGCCTTGGTGCTGACACTGGTTCCACATGCGGCCGTCCCATTCAGTGTCGGGCGGCAGCGGGTCCTTGTCCGTGATCACGCCTTTCGAGATCCACGTTTCGCGCTTGTAGCCGTGGATTCCTCCAAGGTAGCGCCAGCTTGTTCGATCAGTCGCAGGCAGCGTCTGCAGCTTCGCGACAGCTTTCGCATACCATTCGAGCGTCGGGTTCCATCCGACACCGAGACTCGACACGTCCACACGAACCCTAGGCATGATGTTCCTCCTGACTGGCTGGCTATGCGTCTCGTTTCAGTGTGATGGTTGAGGCCGTCGCGCCTTTTTTTGCGCCGCCGTGGTCAGCGACCCGGACGACGCTGCCGACCAGCGCCGGGCGCTGGTCGATCCCGTCCGGCCACGCCGGGACTGCATAGAACAAATAATCGTAGGCAAAGTCCGCGACCGGACCGCCTGGCCGTCCGCGCCCCTTCACCGTCGCTGTCAGTGGTTGCGTTCCTTGCGCCTCGGCGACGTTCCCGGCCAGGTCCATGACGGCGTCGCCGCCGAACGACAGGGTCGCCCGGAACCCGTCCGCCGGACTGGCGTGAGTAATGACGAGCTCGCCTTCGCCAAAGATGATGTTCAGCGCCTGATCCGGCGTGCTAACGGGATCAGGATTATTGATGAAGCTGCGATAGCTCCAAGTCCCGGCCAGCGCATTCATCGCGCACTCTGCTGCAAAAGCGACCGAGCGATCGCGCAATTAGCATCGCTCAGCGGCGCGCGCCAGACCTCAAATCAATCAAACAAACAATGAATCAATAATCAAGCGGTCAGCCGCTCGCCTTCCGGCGCACCGCGGCCGAGCTTGTCGGGCAGCGGCTCGCCGTTCGGGGTGAAGGCGAGGCTGACCGAATTGATGCAGTAGCGCTCGCCGGTCGGCGGCGGGCCGTCGGGGAAGACGTGGCCCTGGTGTGCCCCGCACCGCGCGCAGACGATCTCGGTGCGGATCATGCCGTAGCTGGTATCGCGGATGTACTTCAGGTGGTCGCTGTTGAACGGCTGGGTGAAGCTCGGCCAGCCGGTGCCGCTCTCGAACTTGGCCCCGCCGAGGAACAGCGGCAGTCCGCACAGCCGGCAGGTGAACACGCCCGAGCGCTTTTCGTCGAGGAACACGCCGCAGAACGGCGCCTCGGTGCCATGCTCGAGGAGGACGTGCTTTTCCTCGTCGTCCAGCTCGGCGACGAGCGCGTCGAACTGCTGCTGGGTGGGCGGGGTCAGGTCGAAGGTGGTGTCGGTAACGGCGGAGTCCTGGGGCATGGCGAGTCTCCTTCGCGCCAGCCCCTACTCCCCGGCCGGTTCGAACCGCAACACGCCCTTGGTGTAGGTGGTGTGGGTCGGATTGTCGCCGGGATGGAGCTGGCCGTCGTAGACCACGACCTCCGCGAAATCGAACGGCGAGACGCCCTCGAGGCAGGCAACGTTGACCCCGAGCTGGTCGGGGTTCGAGCGGCGCTTGTGGTGGGTATAGATGCCGCACACCGAGCAGAAATGATGCTCGGCGACGCCCGTGTTGAAGCGGTAGGTGGCGAGCTTGTCGGCGCCTTCGAGGATCCTGAATCCGTCATGGGTCGAAGTCACCGCGACCGCCCCGCGCATCCGGCAGATCGAGCAGGTGCAGCGCCGCGCCGAGGCCAGCCCAAGCGGCAGCTCCGCCGTGAACTTCACTGCGCCGCAATGGCACGAGCCGTTGAGCGTGATCGGATCGCTCGACTTGACGTCGATCACGCCGCGACCTTTTCCAGCACGCCCTTGACCGCGTCCAGCGCTTCCTGCGCCTTGGCGCCGTCGGGTCCGCCGCCCTGGGCCATGTCGGGACGGCCGCCGCCGCCCTGCCCGCCCAGCGCTGTCACCGCCGCCTTGACCAGGTCGACCGCGCTGACCTGGCCGGCGAGGTCGTCGGTGACGCCGACCGCGACGCTGGCGCGGCCGTCGTTGACCGCGACGAGGGCGGCGACGCCCGAGCCGACGCGCTGCTTCATCGTGTCGACGGTGGAACGCAGTTCCTTGGGATCGAGCCCCTCGACCACCTGGCCGAGGAACTTGTGGCCGCCGACGTCTTCGGGGCCGGCGTCCTCAGCTCTGGCCGCGCCGCCGCCCATCGCCAGCGCCTTCTTCGCGTCGGCGAGCTCGCGCTCGAGCCGCTTGCGCTCGTCGACCAGCGCCGCGATCCGCGCCGGGACTTCGTCGGGGGATGACTTCAGAGTCGCTGCCGCTTCGCGCAACTTCGTGTCGCGCTCGTTCAGCCATTGCCGGGCGGCTTCGCCGGTCAGCGCCTCGATGCGGCGGACGCCGGCCGAGACTGCGCTCTCCGAGATGATCTTGAGCAGCTGGATGTCGCCGAGCGCGCGGACGTGGGTCCCGCCGCACAGCTCGACCGAATAATCGGCGTCCGCGTCGCGGCCCATCGAGAGCACGCGGACCTCGTCGCCGTATTTCTCGCCGAACAGCGCCATCGCCCCGGCCGAAATCGCGTCGTCGGGAGTCATCAGCCGCGTCGTCACCGGCTCGTTCGAGCGGATCTGGGCGTTCACCTCGGCTTCGACGGCTTCGATGTCGTCGCGGGTCAGGGCGGTCGGCTGCGAGAAATCGAAGCGGAAATAATCCGGAGCGACGAGGCTGCCCTTCTGCGTCACGTGCGTGCCGAGGCGGCGGCGGAGCGCGGCGTGCAGCAGGTGGGTCGCGCTATGGTTGGCGCGGACCCGGTCGCGGCGCTCGGCGTCGACCTGCTGGTGGACCGTTTCGCCGAGGGTCAGTTCGCCCGCAACGACCTTGGTCCGCAGCACGTGCAGCTTGCCCAGCGGCTTCGCCGTGTCCTCGACCTCGCCCTTGAAGCCCTTGAGCGTGGTCAGCGTGCCGGTATCGCCGATCTGGCCGCCACTCTCGCCGTAGAAGGGCGTCTGGTTGAGCAGCAGCTCGACGGTCTGGCCGACCGCGGCGGTTTCGACCCGCGCGCCGTCCTTGACGATCGCGAGGACCACGCCTTCACCCTCGTCGCCAGAGTAACCGGTGAATTCCGTGCTGCCGAATTCTTCGGCGAGATCGAACCACAGATCGTCCGATGCTTTCGATCCCGAGCCCTTCCACGCCGCCCGGGCCGCGGCCCTTTGCGCCGCCATTGCGGTGTCGAACCCGGCGCGGTCGACCTGCAGGCCGCGCGCGCGCAGCGCATCCTCGGTCAAATCGTAGGGGAAGCCGTAGGTATCGTAGAGCTTGAACGCCGTTTCCCCGGCCAGCGTGCCCCCCGCCGCAAGGTCGGTCGTCGCTTCGTCGAGCAGCTTGATGCCGGTCGCGAGCGTCTGGCGGAAACGAGTCTCTTCCTGCTGCAGCGTCGCCTCGATCAGCGGCTGCGCGCGAAGCAGCTCCGGATAGGCCGCGCCCATTTCCGCGATCAAAGCCGGCACCAGGCGCCACATCAACGGCTCGCTCGCGCCGAGCAGATGGGCGTGGCGCATCGCGCGGCGCATGATCCGGCGGAGCACGTAACCCCGGCCCTCGTTGGACGGGAGCACGCCGTCGGCGACGAGGAAACCCGAAGTGCGCAAATGATCGGCGATCACGCGGTGGCTGGCCGCCATGTCGGGCGCGTCGTTGCTGGTCAGCGACTGCGATGCCTCGATCAGCGCCCTGAACGTGTCCGTCTCGTAATTGTCGGGCGTGCCCTGGAGCACGGCCGCGATCCGCTCGAGGCCCATGCCGGTGTCGATGCTCTTCTTGGGCAGCTCGGAGACGATCTCGTTCGCCGCCTGCTCATATTGCATGAACACGAGGTTCCAGATCTCGACGAAGCGGTCGCCGTCCTCGTCGGGGCTGCCGGGCGGCCCGCCCGGGATGTGGTCGCCGTGGTCGTAGAAGATTTCCGAGCACGGACCGCACGGCCCGTCGTCGCCCATCGCCCAGAAATTGTCCTTGGTCGGGATGCGGATGATGCGGCTCTCGGGCAGGCCCGAGATGCGCTTCCACAGGTCGTAGGCTTCGTCGTCGGTATGGTAGACGGTCGCGGTCAGCCGATCGGGATTGAGCCCCCATTCCTTCGTCAGCAAAGTCCACGCCAGCTCGATCGCGCGATCCTTGAAATAGTCGCCGAACGAGAAATTGCCGAGCATCTCGAAGAAGGTGTGGTGGCGCGCGGTGTAGCCGACATTGTCGAGGTCGTTGTGCTTGCCGCCGGCGCGGACGCACTTCTGCGAGCTGGTCGCCTGGCTGTAGGGCCGCGTCTCGAGGCCGGTGAAGACGTTCTTGAAGGGCACCATGCCGGCGTTGACGAACATCAGCGTCGGGTCGTTCTGCGGGACCAGCGGCGCCGACTGGACCCGCGCATGGCCGTTCCTCTCGAAAAATTCGAGGAAGCCGCGGCGGATGTCGTTGGTCGAGGTCATGCGAACGCGATGTAAATGTCGTGCTGCGCTGCGGCAAGGCGAAGCCGCCCGCCGCAAGGTGCCGGGCGGAGGGTCGAGATGCCGAACGAGTTGAGCGTTCGAGCGCCTGTCTGTTCAGCAATTCGAAGCGCTCGCCGAATAAATTCCGTCGGCTACTTAATATTTCGCGGTCGAGTGCCTATATAGATGTTGCTACAGTCGCTAATTGACGGTCTTCGGCGCTTTGCGGCTCCTTTTTCCTTCTCTCTCGCTTCTCCTAGCATCCGTGGATTCCACTTCGGATTCCATCACAGAAGGAATTAGATATGCCAACCGGTACAGTGAAGTTTTTCGACAATTCCAAGGGCTACGGCTTCATCACCAATGAGGCCGGGGGCAACGACGCCTTCGTCCACATCAGCGCGGTCGAAGCCGCCGGGATGAGCACGCTCGAGAAAGAGCAGCGCCTGTCCTACGACCTCGAGAACGACCAGCGCGGCAAGACCAGCGCCGTGAATCTGCAGTCCGCCTAACCAGCGGCCTTCGCTGCGGCGAGGGAAAACGACGGGCGGGTGCCACGCGCATCCGCCCTTTCTTTTGCGATTGGAGAGCCGCCATGTCCGTCCAGCACGAATTTTACGCGCAACGCGCCGCGGAAGCCCGGGCCATTGCCGACGCAGCGACCCTCGACAATGTCCGCGACCGCTGGCTCCGCTCGGAAGCGAGCTGGACCGAACTGGCCGATCGCAGCCAGCGCAGCGAGAAAATGCGCGACAAGCTGATCGCCGAAAAAGCAGCGGAGCGGGCCGCGTTGCAAGCCGCGAACCCGGGATGACACCGCCGAGGCGCACCTAGGCAGACCGGCACGCTCGCCCGTCTCGACGCGCCGGACTGCAAACGCTAGTCGACCGCCATGGCGAAGCGGCGCAAGAGCACGATCCCGACTTACAAACGCCGCCGTCCGCGCTCGTGGCCGCGGCGCATCTTCGGGTGGGTCGTCAGGCTGGTCGTCGCTTTCTTCCTGATCTCGATCCTGTGGGTCGGGCTCTACCGTTTCGTCCCGCCACCAACCACTGCGACCATGGTCGGCGACCTGCTGGCCGGGCGCGGCGCTGCGCGCGACTGGATGCCGATCAGCCAGATCGACCGCGACATGGTCCGCGCCGCGATCGCTGCCGAGGACAGCAAGTTCTGCTCGCATAACGGGTTCGACTTCGAGGCGATCGAGGATGCGATGAAGCGCAATGCCTCGGGCGGGCGGATCCGCGGCGGCTCGACGATCAGCCAGCAGACCGCGAAAACGACCTTCCTGTGGAACGGCGGCGGCTATGCCCGCAAGGGCGTCGAGGCCTGGTTCACCTTCCTGATCGAGCATCTGTGGGGCAAGCGGCGGATCATGGAGGTCTATTTGAACAACGCCGAAACCGGCATCGGCACCTATGGCGTCAATGCCGGCTCCGAGCGCTATTTCGGCCATGATTCAAGCGCGATGAGCACCACCGAAGCGGCGCGGATCGCGGCCGTGCTGCCGCTGCCCAAGAAGCGCGGCGCGGTCGCGCCCAAAGGTTTCACCCGCCGCTACGGCAACACCATCGCGGCGCGGATCGGAGTCGTCGGGCGCGACGGACTCGACGCCTGCGTCTACGCGGGCAAGACACCGCCGCCGAACAAGGCGCCGCCCGCGGTCACCGCCAAGCCGCGGCCGCTGCCGGGCGAGGAATATGAGACGGCCAAGCCGCCGCCGCCGGCTCCAGACGTCGACGAGACCGCGCCGCCCGCGACCGAGCCGGTGAACCTGCCGGACGCCGCGCCCCCGGCGCCGACCAACACCGCGGAGCCGCCGCCACCGGCGGAGCAGCCGCAGGAGCCGGCGAACCAGCTCTGACAACGCGGCGAGCAGTGCCGGAAGGCGGCTCGCGACAGGAACGCGCACCCTTGGCCAACCGTTTGAAAAACGCACCGGTCAAGGAGGTTTCAGATGGCCACGCGTACCCAGAATCGATCGTCGACCCGCAGCTCCAATCGCAGCGCTTTCTCATGGAGCGCCAATGCCGGCCCACTGCTTGGCGCCGCGCTTGCCGGCGCAGCGTTCGGGGTCGCCGCCAATTTCGGCCGGAAGGCGATGATGCAGGGGATGGCCGCCAGCGCCGGCGACTGGGACGAGATTCTCGCCGCCGAGCATGAGCTCGCGCTCGGCCTGTTCGACAAGATGCTGGCGACCGACGAGACCCAGACATTCAAGCGTAAGATGCTGCTGATGAAGCTGATCCACGCGCTCGACAAGCATGCGCACCAGGAGGAGATGGTGGTTTATCCCGCGCTGCGCGAGGCGAACGAGGCGGTCGACGCCGATCGCCTCGAGGGCGAGCACGGCTACGTCAAGACCTTCATCTACCAGTTGAACGAGATCGGGGTCGACGCGCCCAACTGGCTCGAGACGGTGCGCGAGTTCCGCAAGCTCGTGTCGGAGCATGCCCGTATGGAGGAGGAGCAGGTCTTCCCCGCCTTCAAGCAGGGCCTGGATGAGGAGCAGAACGCGAAGATCACGAGCCTCGTCAACCGCGACGGATTCTGGATGGCGTGACTCAGTTCCTCCCCATCGCCTCGCGATGGGATGGGGACCATGCGGAGCATGGTGGAGGGGTATCTAGCGCCGGCGCCTTCTACCCCACCACCATCCAATCTTCGTTGGATGGTCCCCTCCCACGAGCTTCGCTCGCAGGGAGGAACTGGGTCTATCCCACCAGCGCCAGCTTCGGCGGCTCCTGGGCGGTGAGCTCGACCCTGCCTTCGCCCGCGATCCGGGTCACCCGCGCCGCGAGCTCGCTGTCGAGGGTGAAGTCGCGGCCGGCGACGACGACGGCCTCGCCGCCGCCCGCCAGCGGCACGACGAACTTGACCATGCCATTGCCGCCGCGGGCCTCGCCCAGCTCGCGCGCGACGATCGGGATGATTTCGGCTGAAGCCACCCGGATGGTCATTTCGAGCCGGGCCCGCTTAGCGAGCGAGTCGAACGGCTGGAAGCGCTTGACCGTCACCCGCGGAGTCTCGTCGCCGGCCCGGCAGTCGAGCTCGACCGTGAGCAGCCCGCAGGTCTGATTGCGCGCCGCCGCTTCCAGCGCCTCGCTCGGCTCGTCGTCGAAACAGGTGGCGGTGAACTGGCCCGAGCTGTCGCTCAGCGTGGCCATCATGTAGCGCCGCCCGCGCGCCGAGGTCCGCCACCGCGCCTCCTCGACGAGGCCTGCCATGGTCGCGCCGATCCGCTCGCCCTCGGCGATTCGCAGCTCGGCAATTTCGGCGAAGGTCCGCACCTTGTGGGCGGACAGCAAATGCTTCTGGGCGTCCACCGGGTGCGCCGAGAAATAGAAGCCGAAGGCGTCGCGTTCGGCGGCCATGCGCTGCGCCACCGTCCAGCTCGCGTCGCGCGGCAGGCGGATCGGCGCGGCTTCCGACGAATCGACCCCGAACAGGCCCGCCTGGCCGCTCTCGCGCTGGACCTGGGCGCTGGCGGCATGGGCGAGGATCGTCTCCGCCGCTGCGTAGACCGCGGGCCGCTCAGGCTTGAGACCGTCGAACGCGCCGGCGGCGGCGAGGCTCTCGAGCTGGCGGCGGTTCAAGAGCCGCGGGTCGATGCGCGCGGCGAAATCCTCGAGGCTGGCGAACGGCCCGCCCCGCTCGCGCTCTTCGACCAGCGCCTCCATCGCTTTCTCGCCGACGCCCTTGAGCGCGCCGAGCGCATAGCGCACCGCCCCGTCCTCGACCGTGAAATAAGCGTGGCTGGCGTTGATGTCGGGCGGCAGGCACTCGACTCCGCCGCGGCGCATGTCCTCGACGAACACTCCGAGCTTGTCGGTCAGCGCCATGTCGAAGCTCATCGACGCGGCGTAAAATTCGGCGCGGTGATGCGCCTTCAGCCAGGCAGTCTGGTAGGCGACCAGCGCATAGGCCGCCGCGTGGCTCTTGTTGAAGCCGTAGCCGGCGAACTTGTCGATCAAGTCGAACAGCTCGTTGGCCTTGGCCGCCGGAATTTGGTTGTGGGTCGCGCAGCCTTCGACGAAACTCGCGCGCTGGGCGTCCATCTCCGACTTGATCTTCTTGCCCATCGCCCGGCGCAGCAAATCGGCTTGCCCGAGCGAGTAGCCGGCGAGCAACTGCGCCGCCTGCATCACCTGCTCCTGGTAGACGAAGATGCCGTAGGTTTCGGCGAGGATCGTTTCGAGCAGGGGATGCGGATATTCGATCGCGACGCGCCCGTTTTTGCGGTCGCCGAACATGGCGATATTGTCCATCGGCCCGGGCCGGTAGAGCGCGACCAGGGCGATGATGTCGCCGAAGGCGGTCGGGCGGACCGCGGCCAGAGTCCGGCGCATGCCTTCGGATTCGAGCTGGAACACGCCGACCGCGTCGCCGCGCTGGATCAGCTCGTAGACCGCTGGGTCGTCCCATGGCAGGGTCGCGAAATCGACCTCGACGCCCTGTTCGGCGAGCAGCCGCTGGCCTTCCTTGAGCACCGACAGCGTCTTCAGGCCGAGGAAGTCGAACTTCACCAACCCCGCCGCCTCGACATATTTCATGTCGAACTGGGTGACCGGCATGTCCGAGCGCGGGTCGCGGTAGAGCGGGACCAGCTCGTCCAGCGGCCGGTCGCCGATGACCACGCCGGCGGCATGGGTCGAGGCGTGCCGCGGCAGCCCCTCGAGCTTCATCGCCAGGTCGAACAGCCGCTTGACGTCGGGGTCGTCGCGATATTCCGCGGCGAGCTCCGAAACGCCGTTCAGCGAGCGCTCGAGAGTCCACGGGTCGGTCGGGTGGTTGGGGATGAGCTTGGCCAGCCGGTCGATCTGGCCGTAAGGCATCTGCAGTACGCGGCCGGTGTCCTTGAGCACCGCGCGCGCCTTCAGCCGCCCGAAGGTGATGATCTGCGCGACCCGGTCGCGGCCGTATTTACCCTGGACGTAGGTAATGACCTTGTCGCGGTGGGTTTCGCAGAAGTCGATGTCGAAGTCGGGCATCGACACGCGCTCGGGGTTGAGGAAGCGCTCGAACAGCAGGCCCAGCGCCATCGGGTCGAGGTCGGTGATGGTCAAAGCCCAGGCGACGACCGAACCCGCGCCGGAGCCGCGCCCCGGCCCGACCGGGATGTCGTTGGCCTTGGCCCATTTGATGAAGTCGGCGACGATCAGGAAGTAGCCGGCAAAGCCCATTCCGGTGATGATTTCGAGCTCATATTCGAGGCGCTCGAGATAGGGCTGCCGCTCCTCGGCCGCTCGGCCCGCGAGCCGTTCGCCGAGGCCGGCGCGGGCGTCGCCGCGCAGCTGCTCGTCCTCGTCCTCGCCGAGCCGCGGCAGGATCGGCCGCCGCTGCGGCGCGGCGACCGCGCAGCGCTGGGCAATCACCGCCGTGTTGGCGATCGCCTCGGGGAGGTCGGCGAACAGCTCGGCCATCGCCGCGCCGTCCTTGAGCCAGGCGTCGGGCGACGAGGTCGCGCGGTCGGCGCTTTCGACATATTCCGAATTGGCGATGCACAGCATCGCATCGTGCGCGGCGTGGAAGCCGGGGTCGGCATAGGTCGCCGGGTTGGTCGCGACCAGCGGCAGGTCGCGGGCGTAAGCGAGCTCGACCAGCGAGTCCTCGGCCGCCTCCTCGACCGGGTCGTTGCGGCGCGCGATCTCGACGTAGAGCCGCTTGGGAAACAGCCCCTCGAGCCGGTCGCAATAGGCGTCCGCCTTGACCTTCTGGCCGTCGGCAATCAGCCGTGCCAACGCGCCTTCTCCCCCCGCGGTCAGCGCGATCAGCCCGTCGTTAAGGCCCTCGAGCCGCGCGAAATCCACATGCGGCACCTGCTCGACCGGACGGTCGAGATGGGCGAGCGAGACCAGCTTGCACAGATTGGCATAACCATTGTCGTCCTGGGCGAGCAGGACCAGCCAGTCGATCGCCCCGGGCTCGCCGCCGATCTCCGGCGGCCGGGCCACGGCGAGCATCGCCCCGATGATCGGCTGCACCCCTTTTCCCGAGCAGGCGTCGCTGAACGGCATTGCGCCGTAGAGCCCGTTGCGGTCGGTGAGAGCGACCGCGGGGAAGCCAAGGGTCGCCGCCCGGCTGGCGATCGTCTTGGGCTCCATCGCCCCTTCGAGCATGGTGTAGGAGGAGAAGACGCGGAGCGGAACGAACAGCTGATTCACCAGTGGAATTATGGGGTGCAATGCCCCGGCGCGAAAGCGGTTCGGGCCGACTTATCCACCACTTATCGGGCCCGCCAGCGGCCCTCCATGATGTCGCGGATCTCGCGCATGCGACCGACGTAAGCATCGGCCATGCACTGGCTGGTGGGACAATGGTCGCGATAGGCGAGGAAGCGCTCGCGGGTGTTCTCGAGCAACTGGCGCTGAACCGGAGTCGCTGAGGTCAGGGCGCGCCGGTACTGGTTTGCCATGTTGAGGTCGAGCGCGGCGAGACGGCTGTCGGAGCAGACCGCGCTCTCGCCCGGTGTCGCCGCTCGCGCGCAATCGAAGCTTGGCCGGCCCGGCGAACCGGTGGCGGGGCCTGGCACAACGTTCGCCGACTGGGCGGCCGCGACGTTGTCCTCGGGCGCCACGGCATTGCCGTCCGCCGGCACCGGCGCGCTGATCCGGGTGAGCGTCACCAACGCGGCGATGAGCGCGTCGGCATTGCGCAGCAGCACCGCGTCGCCGCGCCCGTCCCCGGCCGGCTGGATCGTATAATCCATGTCCGCCATCAGGCTGTGGCGCCCGCCGCTCGCAACCACGCTTGGCGGCAGGTCGAGATAGAAGGTGCCGGAGCAATTCAGCGCCCCGCTCGCCTGATCCTCAGTCTCGAGCACCGGATTGTCGACGCGCAGCACCGCCGCCGCCGCAATCTCGTTGTAGGTCTCCTCGTCGGAACCGCGCTGCTGTGCGGCGCGGGCGAAGAGTTCGTGCTTGACCAGATCATAGGTGGCCCGGGCCGAGCAGCGCTTGCCCGCGTCCGCTTGCTCGGTCTGCTGCTCGACCTGCGGATTGCTGAGCTTGTCCTGGTCGGGATTGCGGTTGGCACCGAGATACCACACGGCCGCGAGCAGGATCAGCACCGCGACGGCGATGAGCGCCGCCGCCGTCGGGCTGATCCGGAAGCCGCCCTCGCCCGGATCCCGATCGGCCGGATCGGTCACTGCAGGCGACCCTCGTGGAGCCGGACGACGCGGTCCATTCGCGCCGCGAGGCGCTCGTTGTGGGTCGCGACCAGCGCCGCGCTGCCCTCGCCGCGGACGAGGTTCAGGAATTCGGCGAGCACGCTATTGGCGGTGTGCTCGTCGAGGTTACCGGTGGGCTCGTCGGCGAGCACCAGCGGCGGCTTGTTGGCGAGCGCGCGGGCGACCGCGACGCGCTGTTGCTCGCCGCCCGATAACTTCGCCGGCCGATGATCGAGCCGCCCCGCCAGCCCGAGCGTGCCGAGCAGCTCCTTCGCCCGAGCCCGGGCCGCGTCCGGCCTGGCGCCGCGCACGAGCTGCGGGATGACCACATTCTCCAGCGCGCTGAACTCCGGCAGCAGGTGATGGAATTGATAGACGAAGCCGAGCAGGTCGCGGCGCAGGCCGGTTCGGCCGTCGTCGTCGAGCTGTGCGGCTTCCTGCCCCTGGAGCTGGATCGACCCGGCGAAGCCCCCTTCAAGCAGTCCGACGGCCTGGAGCAGGGTCGATTTGCCCGAGCCGGACGGTCCGAGGAGCGCGACAATCTCGCCCGGCCTGATCTCGAGATCGACTCCGCGCAGGACCTCGATCGTGACATGGCCCTGGATGAATTTGCGCTTGAGGTCGCGCGTGACGAGGACCGCGTCACTCATAGCGCAGCACCTGCACCGGATCCGTCTTGGCCGCCTTCCAGGCCGGGAACAGGACCGCGGGGAAGATCAGCAGCAAGGTGACGATCAGGATCGCCGCGACCTCGACGGGATCGGTCCTCGACGGAAGGTCGGTCAGGATCCGCACCGAGGGATCCCACGCATTGGCGCCGGTGACGAAATGGACCAGGTCCACCGCGCCCTGGCGGAAGAAGAGGATGATCGCGCCGACGATCAGGCCGATCAGGATTCCGATCATCCCGATGGTCAGCCCGACGGTCATGAAGATGCGCAGCACGGTTTGTCGCGACGCGCCCATCGTCCGCAGAATGGCGATGTCCTTGGTCTTGGTTCGCACCAGCATGATCAGCGACGAGGCGATGTTGAATGCGGCGACGACGACGATGATCGCAACGATGATGAACATCATCACCCGCTCGATATCAAGCGCCGAGAACAGGGCCGAGTTCATCTGGCGCCAGTCGACCATCACGCCGCGGCCGGCGACCAGCGGCTGAAGCGGCCGCAGGATCTCCTCGACCCGGTCGGGATTGCTGGTCTGGACTTCGATGACCCCGACCGAATCGCCGAGCATCAGCAGGGTCTGCGCATCCTCGATCGGCATGACCACGAACGCCTTGTCGTAATCGTAGATTCCGACCTCGAACACCGCGCCGACGGTGTAGGTGACGATTCGCGGCACGGTTCCGACGACGGTCGAGCGCCCTTCCGGACTGATCAGGCTGATCTCGCTTCCCGGGCCGGCGCCGAGCTGGTCGGCGAGCTTCGACCCGATCGCGATTCGCCCGCTCCCCGGAGTGATCGACTTGAAGTCGCCGGCAACGACGTTGGAGGTCAGCGTCTTGTTCGACAGGATGTCGGGCAGGCGCATGCCGCGCAGGATGACGCCTTCGACCCGGCCGTTGGCCGAGGCCATGAGCGGCTGCTCAACCAGCGGCAGCGCCGACGTCACTCCCGGCGTCTTGCGTGCCGAGTCGGCGATCTGCTGCCAGTTGGCGAGGCGGCCGTCGAAGCCTTGGATCACGGCGTGGCCGTTGAGGCCGACGACCTTGTCGAACAGCTCGGCGCGGAAGCCGTTCATGACGCTCATCACGACGATAAGCGCCATGACTCCGAGCGCCACCGCGACGACGCTGAACGCCGCGGCGACGAAGATGAACCCTTCGCCTTTTTGCGGCAGCAAATAGCGCCGGACCATGATCCGCTCGAAGCGGGACAGAAGGCTCATGCAGTGAGCCTCGCCAGTGCGCTTTCCAGGCTCAGCTCCTCGCGCTCACCGGTCGCGCGGCTCTTAAGCTCGACCGTCCCGGCGGCGATCCCGCGCGGGCCGACGACCAGCTGCCATGGCAGGCCGATCAGGTCCATTGAGGCGAGCTTGGCCCCGCCGCGGTCGTCGCGGTCGTCGTAGAGCACCTCGACGCCGGCGGCTTCAAGCTTGCCGTAAAGGTCGTCCGCGGCGCCGACGCTGGGCTGGTCGTCGGCGCGCATGGTGACGATGCCCACCTGCCATGGCGCGACCGCTTCCGGCCAAATGATCCCGGCGTCGTCGTGGCTCGCCTCGATGATTGCGCCGACCAGGCGGGACACGCCGATGCCGTAGCTTCCCCCGACGGGGGTGACGGGCTGGCCGTCCTGGCCGCTGACGGTGAAGCCGAGCGGCCTCGTATATTTGTCGCCGAAATAGAAGATGTGCCCGACTTCGATCCCGCGCGATTGCCGCAGGTCGCCGCCGAGCGTCGCCTCGCGCGTCTCGTCGCGCTTCTCGTCGGTCGCGGCATAGTCGGCGGTCATCGAATCGACGAACGCCTGCAACGCCGCCGGGTCGGATGCATCGACGGCATAATCCTCCGCCGGGCGCAGCGTTTCCCAGCTCTTGTGGAAGAACACCTCGCTCTCCCCCGACGGCGCGAGGATGATGAACTCGTGGCTCAAGTCACCGCCGATCGGGCCGGTGTCGGCCTGCATCGGGATCGCGCGCAGCCCCATCCGGGCGAAGGTCCGGAGGTAAGCGACGAACATCCGGTTGTAGCTGATCCGCGCGCCGGCTTCGTCGAGGTCGAAGCTGTAGGCGTCCTTCATCAGGAACTCGCGGCCGCGCATCACGCCGAAACGCGGGCGGATCTCGTCCCGGAATTTCCACTGGATATGGTAGAGCGTTCGCGGCAGGTCGCGGTAGCTCTTGACCGACCCCTGGAGGATCGCGGTCAGCATGTCCTCGTTGGTCGGGCCGTAGACCAGCTCGCGATCCTGGCGGTCGCGGATCCGCAGCATCTCGGGCCCGTAGGCGTCGTAGCGTCCGGTCGCGCGCCAGTAGTCGGCGGCCTGGAGCGTCGGCATCAGCAATTCCTGCGCGCCGGCGCGATCCTGCTCCTCGCGCACGATCTGCTCGATCCTCTTGAGCACCCGGAAGCCGATCGGCAGCCAGGCGTAGATGCCCGCCGCGGTCTGCCGCACCAGCCCGGCGCGCAGCATCAGCTTGTGGCTGACGATCTGGGCGTCCGCGGGGCTTTCTTTGAGGACGGGGAGGAATGCACGGGACCAACGCATGGCGCCGCGCTGTAACGGCTCTGTCGCAACTGGCAACCGCGCGTCCCCTGTGACCGCGCCGACACAGGTGGGGCAAAAAGCCCATCGCGCGCAATTTACAACCGTGACAGCCTTCGTGGGCCAGCCTAGCGTCCGCCTCGTCCGAACGACTGGCCCTTGGCTCGTAGGTTCGGGGACGCGGCCGGCGACTGGGGAGGCTGGCCGCAAACGACGTCCAAGGGGGCTGACGAGCAATCGTCACGCAAGGCGCCCGGATCGCTGGCCGATCCGGGCGTTTGCTTTTGCCGCAACTGCTCCTTTGTTGTAACAGGCGCGCAACCCGGCCATCGTGACCGGGCGCTGAAACAGCAGCGCAAAGGAGGACATCATGCGTAAACGCATGTTGGTCGCGCTGATCGTGCTGACGGCGGCGGTCGGCCCCGCCTCGGCCCAGGACAACGATCGCGGCGGGATCCGAACCGAAACCCAGGACCGCATGGTCGGCATGGACACTAACGACATCTTGTGGAATTCGATCGGACTGCTCGGACTGCTCGGCTTGCTCGGATTTCGCCGTCGCCACGGGGAGGACAGCTACCACCCCGCCCCGTTGGAGTGAGCCAAGAACAAAACAGGAGGGGCCCATGAAACATTCGATCCTATATGCAGTTGCGCTTGCCGCCCTCGCGGCGACGCCGGCGGCCGGCCAGAACAATGACATGGCGGCCAACAATGCGGCGGAGACGGCGACGACCAACGCCGACACCAACGCTGCGGACACCAACGTCCCGGCTCCGGCTGAGCCTGCCGAAACCGCACCGCCCGCCGAGGCACCGGTCACCAATACGGTGCCGGCGCCGGCGCCGCAGCCCAAGAGCTTCCCGTGGGGGGTCCTCGGCCTGCTCGGGCTGATCGGCCTGATGGGCAGCCGGAAGGGCGCAAGCTAAGGCGTTTGTGTCGGAGCTCCGCGCTGCCCTAAACAGCCGCGCATGAGCGGTCCCGACAAGCGCCTCGATACCAGGCTGGCGAAGGGCGGCCGCCGCAAGCAATGGCGGGGACCGCTCGTCAACGTGCCGGTCGAGCGCGCCTCGACCATCCTGTTCGACAGCATTGCCGAGCTCGACCGCGGCCGACCCGAGCTAGGCACCTATCGCTACGGCCTCCAGGGGACCGCAACCCAGTGGGCGCTGGCCGAGGCGCTGACCGAGCTTGAGCCGGGCGCCGCCGGGACCGCGCTCTTTTCCTCGGGCCTCGCGGCGGTCACCACCGCGCTGCTGGCGGTCCTGTCGCCGGGCGACGAGTTGCTCGCGCCGGACACGGTGTACGGGCCGACCCGGCGCTTCTGCGACACCGTCCTCAAGCGCTACGGCGTCGCGACTCGCTATTACGACCCCGCGGCCGCGCCCGAGCCCGGCGAGCGGACCCGCGCCATTTTCCTCGAAAGCCCGGGGTCGCTGACCATGGAGGTGCAGGACGTGCCCGGCATCTGCGCGCTGGCCCGGCAGCGCGGGATCGTGACCCTGCTCGACAACACCTGGGCGACGCCGCTGTTTTTCCCGGCGATCGCTGCGGGGGTCGACATCAGCATCCTCGCCGCGACCAAATATGTCGCCGGGCATGCCGACGTCCTGATCGGCGCCGTCACGGCGACGGCGGAACATTTCCGGCCGCTCCAGACGCTGGCGTGGGATCTCGGCCACAGCCTCTCGCCCGACGACGCCTGGCTCGGGTCGCGGGGATTGCGGACCATGGCGGTCCGACTGCGGCAGCATGAAGCGAGCGCGCTCAAGGTCGCTCAGTGGCTCAAGGCGCGGGCGGAGGTCGGGCTGGTCCTCCATCCGGCGCTTCCCGACTGCCCCGGCCACGAATATTGGAAGCGCGACTTGACGGGCTCGTCGGGCCTGTTCACGTTCGAGCTCAAGGACGCCGGCCGGGCGGCGCGCACCGCATTCATCGAGCAGCTCGAGCTGTTCGGGATCGGCTACAGCTGGGGCGGCTACGAAAGCCTGGTCCTGCCGGTCGACCCGGTCCGGACCGTGTCCGCGCCCCCCGCCCCCAACCTCGTCCGACTCCATGTCGGTCTCGAAGACCCCGACGACCTGATCGACGACCTCGCGCAAGCATTTAGAAAACAGCAGTAAAATTTACGGCCGTTAACGGATGTTAGTGCGACAAGTTGTGCTTCAATTAAGACGGGGGCGGTTCCCCTTTGCGCCCCGCTGTGCGTAGATTCGGGAGCACAGGGAGTAACATTTATGCGTGACATCCGGACGAAGGTTGCCTCGACCGCAGTTGCAGCCGCGCTGATCTTCAGCCCGACCGTAGCGGTGGCCTCCACTTATGCAGCGCCGCCCGCCAACGCCTGGGTCACGTTAAGCTCGCTCACTCCGGCAGGCGCTTCCGCACTCGCGGGATCCGGAGCCGTGGCCGCGGCGCCCGACGCGGCGACGCTCGCTGCCGCCCAGTCGACCACGGCCTATGAGGAGCCGCGCAGCAACCCGCTGCCGCTGCCGGTGATCGCGGTGCTGCTCGCGGTGCTTGGGACGATGGCCTACATCGCCTTCATCGAGGATCACCACGACGGCAACAGCCGGATCGTGCCCAACAGCCCGAGCTGAGCCGGACATCGGCGATCAAGCAGCGGCGGCGCCGGCGGCGACCGCCGCTTTTTTTCGTCTCGGCATCGGGGATGGTAGCGGAGGAGGGACTTGAACCCCCGACACGCGGATTATGATTCCGCTGCTCTAACCAGCTGAGCTACTCCGCCCCAAGGTCCGGATTTGCGCGCGATTTGGGCACGCCGGAGCGGCGCGATATAAGAGGCGCGCTCGAGCCGGTCAACGCGAGGAACCGCTTACGGCTGCTCTCGTTGATCGAGCCTAGGAGGCACCTCGCGAATGGACCCGTTGACCCCGCTCGACACGCTCTGCCGGATCATCCTCCGCGCGCGAGAGTATGAGGCGCAGACCGCGACCGATTATGACGGCGGCGAAGCGGCGGAGAACGTCGATGACGAGGACGAAGGCAACCTCTCGGTGCTCGACGACACGATCAACGAAAGCGTCGAGGAAGAGCTGACGGCGGCGTTCGAGGATCTCGGCGAGGACCAGCTGGCCGAAGTGATCGCCTTCTGCTGGGTCGGCCAGGGCACCTACGAAGCGGCCGATTGGGACGAAGCGATGACCGAGGCCCAGGATCTGGTCAGCGGCGGCACGACCGGCGCGATCGCCGAACTGATGGACATGCCGATGCTCGCCTCGGTGCTCGAATCCGGGCTCGCGGCGTTCGACCTGAGCTGCGACGGGATCGGCGACCTCGGCTAGGCGCGATTTCCCAACTTTCGGTGGCGCAAATCCCCAACCGTCCCGGACCAGCATCTTTAACTAGCTGAAATTAACACCAATTTCGGTTTGGCACGGCTCTTGCTCTGAATTGGGCAACAGCTTTGCCAATGGAGTCAGCAATGCAAGCGAACAGTGTTCAGGTCCAGGAAGCCCCGGTTCCCCTCCCCCTCCGCTCGCACACGATTCTGGGTGTGTGCGAAGGCCTGGCCGAGGATTTCGGCTTCAACCCGATCTTCCTGCGCGTGCCGCTTGCCGCGCTGGTGTTGTGGAGCCCGCTGATGGCGGTCGGCATCTACTTCGGCCTCGGCGCCATCGTCCTCGCCTCGCGGCTGATCTTCCCGCGGCCCAAGGCAGCGAACGCGCCGGTCACGGCCGCCCAGTCGGACAACGATGATCGCGAGCTTTCGATCGCCGCTTAATTCCGTTCCCCCGAACGCGCAGCGGCATCCCCGCGCCGCTGCGCGCAGCCGCCCACCGAGATTGAATTTTTGGGAGAGTGGCCGGGCCGACCAAAATTTCTCAGGCCCATAAACGGGTAAACCCCACCGGTTTGACCCGGCGGGGTTCCCCATGCTTTTCAACCGAAGTCTCAAAGCACGATGTGAGTCATACATCCGTAACCCGGCGCGTCGAGTCCTTTCTCACGGGTTTGTGAAACGACTCGCAGAAACCTGTGGATAATTCTGTGGATGAATTGGGAAGAACTGGGCCTCACCGAGTCGGGCGCAGCTCATTCACCTCCCTCTCCGAAAGCTTACGCGCAAATAAACCTCGTCTTTACGCCCTTGCGTTACGACCGCCTGGAATAGGCTTCGCCTGAAGCTCTTCAGACGAGGGGAAAGGAATGGCGATCAATCGGTCCGTCGGCCGTCAGCCGGTCAGCGTTGCCGAAACCCAGCTCGCGCGGGTCGCGGGCGACGGGTGCGCGCGCCATCCCTACCTCAACACCCTGCTCGAAGCCGGCGGCCCGCACACCGGGCGCGACCTGTCCGACGCGGTGCATCTGCTGTGCAGCCTGCACGGCCGCTACCCCGGGCTGATCGAGCTCGCGCTGCAGCGCTGCCCGGCCGGGCCGAGCCAGGCGTGGCTCACGCATGCCGCCGAAACGTTCGAGCGCGAGCGCCTCTATCTGGTCCGCCTGACCGCCGCGGTCGGCCCGCTGCCGAGCACTCCGGGCGCGGCCGAAACCGAGGCCAGCCTGGTCGCCGCACGCCATGCGCTCGAGACCCTCGCTCATAGCGAGCGCAAAGGATGCGCGCTCGGCGCCGCGACCGCGCTGGTCGGCGACTGGTGGCCGATCCGCCGCCTGCTCGATCGCGCCGCGGCCCGCGCCGGGCTGCAGTGCCCGGCCCCGTCGCTGCCCGACGAGGGCTCGGTGGTCGAGGTCATCAACACCTCCTCCGAAGGGCCGGCGAGCGATCGCGCCCTGGCGTTCGGCGGCGAACAATTGCTTCTCCAGCATCGCGCCCTGTTCGACCTGCTCGAAGCCCGCGCCGAAGCCCGCGGCGACTATTAAGCGTTGAAAACCCTCTCCCCTGGGAGCGGGAAGGAGCAGCCAAAAGGCTGCGGGAGGGTGAGGTCGAAATCCGCCGCCTCACCCGCCTCGCTTCGCTCGGCACCCTCTCCCACGGGAGAGGGGCTTAGTCGTCGCGGTAGGCGAGTTCGTAATTGCCCCAGCGGCGGCCCTTGATCCACAGCGGAACGAACACGTTCTTGACCGGGATGTGCTTCTCGCCGAGCTCCATGCGGTAGGTGGCGAGGGTCGCCGGCTTGTCGCTGGCGAGGGCGTTGCGGGTCGCGTCGTCGATCAGGATGCGCTTGTTGCGGCAGTGGGCGTCGTTCCACACCGGGTCCGGCCCCTGCGGGTGGCTGCGCTCGCTAAGGTGGGTCGGCAGATAGCCGTTCAGGTCGCCGATCGCCGAGCCTATGATGCGGCCGTCGGACGCTTTCACCCGATCGAGGATCGGGCGGACGTGGCGGTCGGCTGAATCGTTGAAGCGGACGTCATACTGGACCGGGTTCGACCCCTCGACGATCTGATAGTCGGTGTCGAACGCGTCCTCGACGGTAAGCTCGCCCGAATCGATCGCACGCTCGATCACCGCCTGGATCTGGCGGCAGGCTTCCTGGGCCTTGAGGATGAACGGCGTGTCGTCGATCTCGGCGCCCGAATTGGCGAGGGTGTCGAGCATCGTGTTCGACAGCATCTCGAGGTGCGCGAGGCGCTTTTGCGCGCTCAGCAGCTCGGTGCCGTTCTCGCGCGCGTCGCCGGCGAAGTCGGTGAGGCCGGCCTTCACCCGGTCGACGCTGGTCTGGATCATGCTGGTCGAGTGGGCAATGCCTTCGGTCTGGCGGTCGACCATGCCGACGATCTCGCTGACTTCGCGGACCGTGTCGCTGATCTGGCCGAAGCCCGACTGAGCGGCGCGGCTGCGCTCGACGCCGGTCTTGATCTCGGTCGTGACGGCGCTCGCCTCGCGCGTCAGCTCGCCGATCGTGGTCGCGATCTGGCTGGTGGCGGCGCGGGTGTCGTGGGCGAGCTTCTTCACCTCCGCCGCGACGACGGCGAAGCTGCGCCCGGCGTCGCCGGCGCGGGCCGCCTCGATGGTCGCGTTGAGCGCGAGCATGTTGGTCTTGCGGGCGATGGTCTCGATGGTCGAGGAGACGGTCTGGACCTGGCTCATGGCCGAGGCGAAGCCGGCCATCCGCTCGCCCAGCTGGACGATCAGGTCGGTCAGACCCTTGAAGCCGTCGATCGTCCCTTCGATCGCCGCGCGGCCAGCGTCGAGCTTGGTCTTGGCCTGCTCGGACAGAAGGCGGGCCTCGTCGGTCGAATCGGACACGCGCGCCTGGTCGGCGAGGAGCCGCGTGGTCACTTCCTCGAGCTGGTCGAGCATCTTCAGATGCTCGCCGATGCGGGTCGCGACCCCGGTCACGTAGCCGGCGACATCGCTGCATTCCATCGACAGTGACCCGCAGTCGCGCGCAACCGCACGGATCGCATTCTCCGTGACTTCCTCGATCCCCAAAGTGGCCATGAAAGCCCCGCTCCCGACTTGTCCTCGCCTGCGGGAATAAGCGGAAGCTCCTACTCTTTCGTTAACTATGACGGCCCGCTACCGGCGCGGCATGCCGGGCAAGATCGAAACGCTGTCGCTCAAGGCCGCGCGGCGGGTCGCGCTCGCCGCGCAGGGGTTCGGCGCGTCGCGGCCGGCCGCGGTCAACGCCGGTCATTTGCGGCGGACCGTCGACCGCCTCGCGCTGCACCAGATCGACAGCGTCAGCGTGCTGGTCCGGGCCCATTATCTGCCGGCCTTCTCGCGGCTCGGGGCGTACGACCGCGGCCTGCTCGACCGCGCCGCCTGGGGCCCGAAATCGCGCCGAACCTTGTTCGAATATTGGGCGCACGAGGCCTCGCTCCTGCCGCTCGGGCTCCACCCGCTGCTGCGCTGGCGGATGGCTGAAGCCGAGCGCGGCGACATCGGCTGGCGCAGCCTGCGCGCCTTTGCCGGCGAGCGACGCCGCGAAGCCGACGCCGTCCTCGACCGGATCCGGACCGAGGGTCCGATGGCCGCGTCCGATTTCGAGAAGGGCGGCGGCGGCTGGTGGGGCTGGAGCGACGCCAAGCAGGCGCTCGAGTGGCTGTTCTGGGCCGGTCTGGTGACCGCGACAACACGCAAGCCGAGCTTCGAGCGAATCTACGACCTGCCGGAGCGGGTCATTCCGGCCGCGATCCTTGCGCTACCCACCCCTGCTCCAGCCGACGCCAAGCGTGCCCTGATCGAGCGGTCGGCGGCAGCGCTCGGTGTCGCGACGGCGACCGATTTGCGCGATTACTTCCGGCTCGACCCCGCATCGGCCCGCGCCGCGATCGCCGATCTAGTGGAAGGCGGCGTGCTGATCCCGGTCGCGGTCGAGGGCTGGAAGCAGTCCGCCTTCCTCCATCGCGACGCCCGGGTCCCGCGCCGGATCCGCGCCCAGGCGCTGCTCGCCCCGTTCGATCCATTGGTGTGGGAGCGCAGCCGGACCGAGCGCCTATTCGATTTCCGCTACCGGATCGAAATCTACACGCCGGCCGACAAAAGGGTGCACGGCTATTACGTCCTCCCCTTCCTGTTCGACGAGCGGCTGGTCGGGCGCGTCGACCTCAAGGCCGACCGCGCCAGGTCGCGCCTGCTCGTGCGCAAGGTGACCTGGGAATCCGAACCGCCGCCCGATGCCGCAGACCGGCTCAATTCCGAGCTTCGGCTGATGGCCGACTGGCTCGCGCTCGAGGCGGTCGACCAATAGACGCCTTGCGCCTTCGGCAACGCGCATGCCTATTACAGCGGTGCGCCTTCCTCTCTCGATCGATCGCCTCTGGCGTCGCGCCGTCGGCACGTTCGAAATCGACGACCCGCGACCGATCGCCGTCGAAGCGCCCTACACGTTCTTTCTTCCTACCGATGAGCAACTCGCGGCGATCCAGCCCGGAGACGAGGTCAAGATAATCATCCGCGCGATCCCGCCTGCGCGCAAATGGGACGCCGAGCGGATGTGGGTCGACGTGAGAGAAGCTTCGGGCGACATCCTGACTGGCGCGCTCGACAATCACCCGTCGGACATTCCCCAGCTCTCGGTGGGTCACGTCCTCCAGTTCCCGCGGAGCGCAGTGATCGACATTCTGTGGGACCGGAACCGGACCGACGCTCCGCCGCCCGGCCGCGCAGAACGCGAGTTCTGGGAGCGCTGTATGGTCGACGACTGCGTGCTGAGCGGTCGCAGCCCCGTCGCTTACATCTATCGCGAAGAACCGGACATGGCGCAGCCGGAGGACAAATACCCGGACAGCGGATGGCGCATCCGCGGCACCGCAGAGGGCATCGCCGAGGATGAAGCGACCGATCGCTCCCCTCAATATGTGGCGATCGCTGCGGTGCTCAATCGGGACGATAGCTGGCTGCATTTGATCGATTCGCCGGTCGGAGCGCGATTCGAGCGCGATGCGCAAAGCGGAGCGTTTATCGCCTGCGAAACCTGAGGCTCAGTAACGGAGATGGGGCTTGCGCTCTTCTCCCCAGGCCCGCTCGTCGGGGATGGTGAGCGCGTCGAGGTCGCCGGGCGCGGCGGCAGCGTCGTCGACCCATTCGCGCAGCAGGGGCGAGCCGTTGATCACGTCGATGGCGAGCTTGTCGAACACATATTCGTAGGGGAAGTCGCGCCACAGCGGATAGTCCGGGTAAAGTCGGCGGATGGCCTTGAAGGCAAGCGCCTGGAGCCGCCACGGCCTGAACGTGTCATGCTCGTAGAACGACCCTTCGGCGTGGATGAAGACGCCGCGGCACATTGCGCCGACATGCTTGTGGAAGGTCGGCTGGAAGGTGACGTCGCGAAGCTTGCAACCGGCCAGCCACTCCGGCGCCATCCGCTCCATCTCGGCAATGACCTTGAGCGGCCCAAGGTCGGGCGCCCCGAACAGCTCGAGCGGATGGGTCGTGCCCCTGCCCTCGCTCAGCGTCGCCCCTTCGAGCATCACGGTGCCGGCATAGGCCCGCGCCATGTTGAGGTTGGCGGCGTTGGGGCTCGGGTTGATCCACACCCGTTCGGGCGGCCAGCCGAAGCCCGGCGCGTCGTCGGGTTGCCACCCCGCCATCTCGATCACCCGATAGTCGACATCGAGCTCGAAGTGCTCGACGAACCATTGGCCGAGCTCGCCGAGCGTGAGGCCGTGGCGCATGGGGATCGGACCGGCACCGACGAAACTCTCCCAGCCCGGGCGCAGCGTCAGCCCTTCGATCGGCCGGCCGGCCGGATTGGGGCGGTCGAGCACCCAGACGCTTTTTCCGTGCTCGGCCGCGGCCTCGAGCACGTAGAGCAGGGTGGTGATGAAGGTGTAGATCCGGCAGCCCACGTCCTGGAGGTCGATCAGGATGGTATCGAACGTGCCCATCGACTGGCCGGTCGGGCGGCGGACCTCGCCGTACAGGCTGAACACCGGGATGTGGTGGACCGGGTCGGTGAAATCGTCGGACTCGACCATATTGTCCTGCTTGTCGCCGCGCAGGCCGTGCTGCGGGCCGAACGCCGCGGTGACGTTCAAGCCCGCCGCCACCAGGGCGTCGACGCTGTGGGTGAGGTCGCGGGTGACCGACGCCGGATGGGCGAGGATCGCGACGCGCGAGCCCTCGAGCGGCTTGCGCAGCTCCGGATCGGCGAGCAGCCGGTCGATTCCGAATTCTACTGAAGTCATTGCGAGCGCAGCGAAGCAATCCAGAGGGGCGGGAGCGCTGGATTGCCGCGTCGCTGCGCTCCTCGCAATGACGAAATCACGAAAGCCGCGCGGCGAAACAGGCGGGATCGTGGAAGTCGGGCTTGTCGCCCTCGGGATGGGCGAGCGCCCAATAGGATTTGGTCCCGTCGGTCTCCTCGAGAATGGCGGACAGGCCGAGCTCCCAGACGATGTCGGCGGGGACGGCGATGGTCGCGCCGAGCGCCCACCAGGTCAGGTTGTCCTCCATGCGAATGTAGGGTGGCGGCGCCTCGGCATGCGTGCGGCCGTCCCGGTAGCCGGTGAAGTCATAGGCGGCCCATTGCCGCGACGGGGCGAAGTTCCATTCGCGGTACGCATCGCGACCGTCGGCGCGCAGGAATGCCTCGAAGCAGGTGGTCTCCCACAAATTCTCGGCGCGTTCGGTTTCCCACGGCTCGGGAACGACGAAGCCGCTGGCCGGCGCCCCAACGCCGAACCACATGTTGGTCGTCGCGATCGGACCGAGCGCGCCGGCGTGATCGACCGTTGCCCACACTTTCATCTCGGGGTCGGACGGCGGCGTCGCGGGATGGGCGGTCAGATTGAGCTGCACGCCCTCTCCTACCGTCATTCCCGCGTAAGCGGGAATCCGCTTTTCTCAAAGGCGGCGGAACCCCCGCTTTCGCGGGGGTGACGGTTTCGGTAAGCGACGGTCGATGACGCAATACCGCTCTTCCCTCCTCAAGCTGCTCGACGAGCGCGGCTACATCCACCAGGTCACCGACGCCGAGGCCCTCGACGCGCTTGCCGCGAAAGAGGTCGTCACCGGCTACATCGGCTTCGACGCGACCGCGCCCAGCCTCCACGTCGGCAATCTCGTCTCGATCATGCTGCTGCGCCGGCTCCAGCAGGCGGGGCACAAGCCGATCGTGCTGATGGGCGGCGGCACGACCAAGATCGGCGACCCGTCGGGCAAGGATGAGAGCCGCCAACTCATGACTGCCGAGAAGATCGAGGCGAACATCGCTTCGATCCGGCGCAATTTCGAAAATCTGCTGACTTTCGGCGACGGCCCGACCGACGCCCTGCTGGTCAACAACGACGAATGGCTGGGCGGCCTCGAATATATCCCCTTCCTGCGCGACGTCGGGCAGCATTTCACCATCAACCGCATGCTGACCTTCGACAGCGTCCGGCTGCGGCTCGACCGCGAGCAGCCGATGACGTTCCTCGAGTTCAACTACATGATTCTCCAGGCCTATGACTTCCTCGAACTGTCGCGGCGCGCCGGCTGCCGGCTGCAGATGGGCGGCTCCGACCAGTGGGGGAACATCGTCAACGGCATGGAGCTCGCCCGGCGGATCGACGGGACCGAGGTCTATGGCGTCACGACGCCGCTGATCACCACCGCCGACGGGGCCAAGATGGGCAAGACCGCCGCCGGCGCCGTGTGGCTGAGCGCGGAGCAGCTCGCGTCCTACGATTACTGGCAATTCTGGCGGAACGCGGCGGACGCCGATGTCGGCAAGTTCCTGTGCCTGTTCACCGACCTGCCGCTCGACGAGATCGCCCGGCTGGAGGCGCTTCAGGGCGCGGAGATCAACGAGGCCAAGATCGTCCTCGCGACTGAGGCGACGGCGCTGCTTCACGGCCGCGCCGCGGCGGATGCGGCGAAGGAGACGGCACGGTCGACCTTCGCCGAAGGCGGCACCGGCGCCGACCTGCCGACGCTCAAGACCGGTGGGGAGATTACGGTGCTCGCCGCCCTCACCGGCCTGGGCTTCTGCGCCTCCAACGGCGAGGCCAAGCGCAAGATCGCGGAGGGCGCCGTGCGGATCGACGATCAGCCGGTAAGCGACCCCGCGCTAGCGATCGCGATCGGAGACACCCCCACCAAGCTCAGCCTCGGCAAGAAGCGGCACGGATTACTGATCCGCTAGCGGCCACCCCTTCCGGGGAGGGATGGTCAACCGCTTCGGATGAGCCCCACCGCCTGGTCGCGCTCGAACAGGTACAGGCAAATCCGAGCCGCCTGGCCGCGCGGGCTGGCAAGGCCGCCGTCGCGGTCGAGCAGCAGCAGCGCGTCGCTCTGCGCGACCGGCGCCAGCTCGGCGACGAGGTCGAGGGTGGCGATCCGGAACCCTTCCTCGCCCGACTGGCGGGTGCCGAGGATCTCGCCCGGGCCGCGGAGGCGCAGATCCTCCTCGGCGATGCGGAAGCCGTCGTTGGTCTCGCGCATCAGGGCGAGCCGCGCCCGGCCGACCTCGGTCAGGGTCATCCCGCGGATCAGCAGGCAGCTGCTCTGGCCCGAGCCGCGGCCGACCCGGCCGCGCAGCTGGTGGAGCTGGGCGAGGCCGAACCGCTCGGCGCCCTCGACCACCATCAGGGTCGCATTCGGCACGTCGACCCCGACCTCGATAACGGTGGTCGCGACCAGCACCGACAGTTCGCCGGACGCGAAGCGCGCCATCACCGCGTCCTTGTCCGGTCCTTTCATCCGGCCGTGGACCAGCCCGACCCGCTCCTCGCCGAAGCGCAGCTTGAGCACCCGCGCCCGCTCCTCGGCCGCGGCGGCGTCCGATTTCTCGCTTTCCTCGACCAGCGGGCAGACCCAATAGGCCTGGCCGCCGCCCGACAGGTGCCGGGCGAGCCCGTCGACCACCTGCGGCAGTTTCTCCTCGCTGATCACGCGCGTGTCGACCGGGGTCCGGCCAGGCGGCATTTCGTCGATCCGGCTGACGTCCATTTCGCCATATTGGGTCAGGGTCAGCGTGCGCGGGATCGGGGTCGCGGTCATCACCAGCAGATGCGGCGGATGCTGGGCCTTCGCCGCCAGCAGCAACCTTTGCGACACACCGAAGCGATGCTGCTCGTCGATCACGGCGAGCCCGAGCTGCTTATAGGCCACCTTCTCCTGGAAGATCGCGTGGGTGCCGACGAGGATGTCGACCGAACCGTCCGCGAGGCCCATCAGCACGCTGTCGCGCGCCTTGCCCTTTTCGCGGCCGGTGAGGATCGCGACCCGGACGCCGAGGCTGTCGAGCATCGCGAGCAGGGTCGCATGATGCTGACGCGCGAGGATCTCGGTCGGGGCGAGGAATGCCGCCTGCGCGCCTGATTCGACCGCGGTCAGCATCGCCGCGACCGCCACGAGGGTCTTGCCCGAGCCGACGTCGCCCTGGAGCAGGCGCAGCATCGGGACCGCCTGGATCAGGTCGCCGCGGATCTCGCGGATCACCCGCCGCTGGGCGTCGGTCAGCTGGTAGGGCAGCTTGAGCTTGCGCATCAGCTCGCCGGTGCCGGCAAGCGGCGGCGTGCGATGGCGTCGCTGCGATTGGCGGAGCAGCAGCAGCGCGAGCTGGTTGGCGAACACCTCGTCATAGGCCAGGCGGCGCCGCGCCTCGGTCCCCTTCGGGTCCTGGTGGGCACTGGCCAGCGAGGCCCGCCACGGCCCCCAATGCTCGCGCTGCGCAAGGCCCGGCTCGATCCATTCGGGAAGGTCGGGCGCCCGCTCGAACGCTTCGCGCGCGAGCTCGCCGAGGCGGCGGCTGGTGAGCCCCTCGGTCAGCGGATAGACCGGCTCGCGCAGCGCCGGCGCCGGCCCCTTCCCCGGGTCCGACACCTCCGGATGGATGATCTGCCATTCGTCGCCATATTGCTCGAGCTTGCCTGAGACCGTGCGCGTTTCGCCGATCGGCAGGGTGCGCTTCGCCCAGCCGGGGTTGTTGAAATAGACCAGGCTGATGGTGTTGCCGCCGCCGTCCGCGGCGAAAATCCGCGTCGGCCCGCGGCCCGAGCGGCCTTCGCGCGTCTCGAACGGCTTCAGGTCGAGGATCACGTTGCGGCCGAGCAGGCCGGCGCTGGCGTGCGGCGCGCGCACGCGCTCGATCGCCCCGGTCGGCAGGTGGTACAGCAGGTCGACCAGCCGGGTCAGGTCGAGCCGCTTCAATTGCTTGGCGACCTGCGGCCCGACTCCCTTCAGCGCTTCCACCTCGGTGAACAGCGGGTTGAGGATGTCGGGCCGCATGAGGCTTTCTAGCGCGCGCAGCGGGCTAGGAAAGCGTCACCCTGGCGACTACATCGCCCCGATGCCGTCCGACCCGGAACTGAAGCGCCTGGCCTGGCGCGCGCATCATCGCGGCACGAAGGAGGCCGATCTGCTGATCGGCGGCTTCTTCGACGCGTACCATGCATCGTGGGGAGCGGCCGAGCGCGCCCTGTTCGGCGAGATGCTGGGCGAGCAGGACGTCGACATCATGGCCTGGGCGCACGGTACCGCGGAGGCGCCGGGGCGCTTCGCCGGGCCCATGATCACGGCGCTCAAGAAGCTCGATTACATCCCGGTGGCGCGATGAGCGGAGCAGTCGGCGCAACTTTGCTCCTTCTCCCCGGCGGGGAGAAGGTTGGGAAGAGGGGGCTCGACCGTCGCGAGCACCCTCGGCCGGCGTACCCCCTCACCCTGCCCTCTCCCCGTCGGGGAGAGGGAAAATGAGCGAGCCGCTCCAGCGCGTCCTGAACGCCAGCCAGCCGCTGACCCTCGCCGGGGTCCCGGCGGGCTTCCTGCCGTGGCTCGCGGCCGATCTCGCGCGCGCGGCGCACGGGTCGAGCACGGGCGGCCGCGCGGTCGTCATCGCCGCCGACGAAGCGGCGATGCGCGCTCTGGCCGATACGGTCCCGCTGTTTGCGCCCGAAGTCGAGCTGGTGATCTTCCCGGCCTGGGACTGCCTGCCCTACGATCGCGCCTCGCCCGCGCTGCGCGTGATGGCGGAGCGGCTGGCGGCGCTCAATGCGCTTCAGGCGAAGCGCGACAGGCCGCAGCTGCTGGTGACTACCGCGAGCGCGGCGAGCCAGCGCGTGTTGAGCCCGTTCCGCATCCGCCAGCTGACCCGCCGCATCGCCGAGGGCGAGCGGGTCGATCGCCAGGCGCTGGTCGAGCAGCTGAACGCCCTCGGCTACCAGCGCGCCGACACCGTCGCCGAGCATGGCGAATATGCGGTCCGCGGCTCGTTGATCGACGTCTTCCCGGCGGGCGAAGAGCTGGCCCTGCGCCTCGATTTCTTCGGCGATGAGATCGACAGCCTGCGCCGCTTCGATCCCGCGGACCAGCGCTCGACCGACAAGGCCGCCGCCTTCACCCTGCTGCCGGCGTCCGAGGCCCTGCTCGACGCGGACACGATCCGGCGCTTCCGCTCGGGCTATCGCGAGGCGTTCGGAGCGGCCTCGACCCAGGACCCGCTCTACCAGGCCTTGTCGATCGGCCGCCGGATGGCCGGGATGGAGCATTGGCTGCCGCTGCTCGAGGAGCGGCTCGACACCCTGTTCGACCATCTCGGCGAGAACGACCTCGTGCTGCGCGACTCGAACGCCGACCAGTCGCTCGACGCTCGGCGCGACTCGATCGACGATTATTTCCAGAATCGGACCCGGGCGATGGCGGCGGAGCCGGGCAATTACCGGCCGCTCGAGCCCACGACGCTCTATCTGCCGCAGGACGAATGGGCCGCGCTCGTCGCGGAGCGGCCGATCCACCTCGCCTCGCCCTTCCCCGAGCCCGAATCCGACCGCACGATCGACTTCGGGGTCGAGCCGGCGCGCGACTTCGCGCCCGAGCGGGCGCAGCAGGCCAACGTCTACGCGGCGGTCGCGGAGCAGGTCGCAGCGCTCCGGAAGAGCGGGCGCAAGGTCGTGCTCGCGAGCTACACCAGGGGTGCCCGCGAGCGCTTGAGCGGCCTGCTCGAGGATAGCGGTCTCAAGACCCAGAAGCTCGCCGACAGCTGGCAGGAGGCGCTCGGCGCGAAGGCCCAGCCGGCGTTGCTCGTGCTGCCGCTCGACCACGGCTTCACCACGCCCGACGTTGCCGTGCTTACCGAGCAGGACATGCTTGGCGACCGGCTCGTCCGACGCCGCAAGAAGCGCAAGGCGGCCGACGCCTTCCTCGCCGAGCTGGCGGCGCTGTCGCCGGGCGACCTCGTGGTCCATGCCGACCACGGGATCGGCCGCTACGAAGGCCTCACCCAGATCCCGGTCAGCAAGGTGCCGCACGATTGCGTCGCGCTCGAATATGCGCGCGGCGACAAGCTCTACGTGCCGGTCGAGAATATCGAGCTGCTCTCCCGCTACGGCAGCGAGAGCGACGGAGTCGCGCTAGACAGCCTCGGCGGCGAGGCGTGGCAGCGGCGCAAGGCGCGGATGAAGGAGCGCATCCGCGAGATTGCCGGCGAGCTGATCAAGACCGCGGCGCTGCGCGCGACCCGCTCGGGCGTCGTCGCCGAGCCGGACTCGAGCTACCCGCAGTTCGTCGACCGCTTCCCGTACGAGGAGACCGACGACCAGGACCGGGCGATCGCCGACGTCCTCGCCGATCTCGAAGCGGGCAAGCCGATGGACCGGCTGGTGTGCGGCGACGTCGGCTTCGGCAAGACCGAGGTCGCGCTGCGCGCCGCCTTCGTCATGGCGATGTCGGGCAAGCAGGTCGCACTGATCTGCCCGACGACCTTGCTCGCCCGCCAGCATTACCGGAACTTCGTCGAGCGGCTGCAGGGCTTCCCGATCAACGTCGGGCGCCTGTCGCGGCTGGTCCCGGCGGCTGAGGCGAAGAAGACCAGGGAGGGAGTCGCCGACGGCACCGTCGACATCGTCATCGGCACCCACGCGCTGCTTGCGAAAAGCATCCAGTTCAAGCGCCTGGGGCTGGTCATCGTCGACGAGGAGCAGCATTTCGGGGTGGCCCACAAGGAGCGACTGAAGGCGCTCCGGGCCGACGTCCACGTCCTCACCCTGACCGCAACCCCCATCCCGCGCACGCTGCAGATGGCGATGAGCGGTTTGCGCGATTTGAGCGTCATCCAGACCCCACCGGTCGACCGCCTCGCGGTGCGCACCTACGTCACTCCGTGGGACGGCGTCGTGCTGCGCGAGGCCTTGCTGCGCGAACATTATCGCGGCGGGCAGAGCTTCTTCGTCGTGCCGCGCATCGCGGATTTGCCGAACATGGAGGAGTGGCTCGGCGAGCACGTCCCCGAAGTGAAGGCGGTGACCGCCCACGGGCAGATGAGCGCGGGCCAGGTCGAGGAGCGGATGAGCGCTTTCTACGACCGCAAGTATGACGTTCTCCTGTCGACGTCGATCGTCGAGAGCGGGCTCGACATCCCGACCGCCAACACCCTCGTCGTTCACCGCGCCGACCGCTTCGGCCTCGCCCAGCTCTATCAGTTGCGCGGGCGCGTCGGCCGGGCGAAGACGCGGGCTTACGCCTATCTGACGATGCCGGAGGACCGCTCGATCACCGAAGGGGCGCAGAAGCGGCTGCAGGTGCTGGCGGACCTCGACAGCCTGGGCGCCGGATTCCAGCTCGCCAGCCACGACCTCGACATCCGCGGCGCCGGCAATTTGCTCGGCGACGAGCAGTCCGGCCATATCAAGGAGGTCGGGTTCGAACTCTATCAATCGATGCTCGAGGACGCGATCGTCGAGCTCAAGGCCGGCGGCGTCGCCCGGGCCGAGGAGTTCACGCCGCAGATCAGCATCGACGCGCCGATCCTCATACCCGAGACCTACGTGCCCGATCTCGACCTCCGCATGGGCCTCTACCGGCGGCTCGGCGATCTCGACGACCGCCGCGCGATCGACGAATTCGCGGCCGAGCTGATCGACCGCTTCGGGGCGCTTCCCGACGAGACCGCGAACCTGCTCAAGATCGTCGAGGTCAAGCTCAACTGCAAAGCGGCGAGCATCGCCAAGCTCGACCTCGGGCCGCGCGGGGCGGTGGTTACCTTCGCCGACGCCGGCTTCCCTGACCTGTCCGGGCTGCTCGGCTACATCGAGCGGTTGAAGGGTTCGGCGAAGCTGCGGCCGGACAGCAAGCTCGTCGTCGCGCGTAACTGGCCCACGCCCGACACACGATTGGAGGGCGCCTTGCAGCTGGCGCGCGGCCTCGCGCGGGTCGCTGCGGCAGGGGAAAAGCGCGAGCTCGAGATCGCCTAGGGAGCTAAGGCTTCACGAACTTGTAGGCGAACTGGCTCGTGTGCCCGCGGATCGACTTGTCAAACACCGCGATATCGAGCGGGTCGGCCGGATTGTTGAGCACGGTGCTCTCGCCGACAAACCTGAAGCCGGCGGCTTCGACTTCCTTACGGACGATCGCCGGATCGACCCGATGCAAAGTGTCCGTGTTCGCAAGCCCGGTGCCCGGCTTCGCGATATGGTCGATGATCACATAGGTCCCGCCCGGCTTGAGGATCTGGAACACGGCGTTGTTGAGCACCGACGGATCGTTCTTTCCCATGAATTTGTCGGGATAATCGTGATAGTTTTGCGAGGTCCACACCACATCGAGCGGCTCGGGTGCGGTGAGCGTCGTGGTCGGCTGCACCTGGCTCACGATATTGCCGTAGGTCGGATCGGCTGACAGCTTCTTGAGGGTGGCAACATCGCCGCTCGCTTCGGATGCATAGGCTTCCGGCCATATTGCATAGACCTTGCCGTTTGGCCCGACGATCCTGCTGAAGATGCGGGTCCAGTATCCGCTGCCGGGAATGAGATCGAGCACCTTGTCGCCCGGCTTGACTCCGGCGAAAGCGACGAGCTCGCGGGGCTTGCGCCTGGCGTCCGCGCTGCTCTGGTCCTTTCGCCCCGGATCCGCCAGCGCCTGGTCGAGCGCCGCTTGCGAATATTGCCGCGGCGGTTCGGTCTTGCCGCAACCGCCAACCAGTGCTGCCGCCAGTACGAGCGCGAGTCCAAAGTGCCTCATGTCCCACCTCCGTCGCCGGGGTGAAGCAGGGGAGTCAGGCGGTTGCGCGGATTATTCGACAGACGAACCGGGAACAGCGTTCAGGCGGCGCGCCGCTTAGGCGACCTCCTGGATTTGCGCCGCGGCGACGAAGCGCCACAGCTCTTCCTCGGTCAGCGCCCCGGCGCCGAGGAAGCCCTGGTAGAGGTCGCAGCCCCATTCGGCGAGCAATTGCAGCTGCGGCGTGCTCTCGACGCCTTCGACCGCGACCGCCAGGTCGAGCTCGCGGGCCAGCCGGATCATCGCCCGGACCACGATCCGGTCGCGCTGGCCGCCGACGATGTCGGCGATCAGCCCGCGGTCGATCTTGATCATGTCGAGCGGCAGCGTCGTCAGATAGGCAAGGCTGGCATAGCCGGTGCCGAAATCGTCGATGGCGATGGAGATTCCCGCGTCGCGCAGCCGCGACAGCCGCTCGGCGACCGCGGGCTGATCGACCAGCAAAGCGCTCTCGGTGATCTCGACCGTCAGCCGCTTCGGATCCATTCCGTTGGCCTCGACCTCGTCGAGCAGCCATTGCTCGTAGCCGTCGCGCGAAATGTCCTCGGGCAGCAGGTTGATCGACAGCTTCAGACCCTTGAGCGGGCCTTCCCACACCGCGGCGGAGCGCAGCGCCTTGCGCTGCATCAGCCGCGACAGGCGCTCGCCGAGCCCGGCGGCGGCGGCGCGGGCGAACAAGGTCTGCGCCGACGGCGTGATCGCCGACCGCGCCAGCGCCTCGGCGCCGGCAATGCGCCCGCTGCTCGGCTCGATCTGCGGCTGGTAGAGAACCTCGACCTGCTCGTGCGCGATGATGCTCTCGAGCAACTGGTCGCGCACCGGCGGAACGGGCGCCGGCGCCTTACGGTCCGACGCCCGCCTCCCCCACTCGAAGACGCTGTCCCACTTCAACATGTGCCGACGCCTAACGCGCTGCTTCCGGCGCGGGAAGCCGAACCCCCGCTCGCGCCCCGAAACGGGACAGTGACGCACGCCGGCAATCTTCCTATGCTCCGCCGGCCATGAACGCGAACGCGCCCAATCGAGCAACTGGCGGCGAGGTCGCCGACCTCTCGGCGCTCGGCATCGGCCTCCTCGCCTCGCACCGCGAGGCCGCGAGCAAGGGCGAGGCGCAGCTGCGCGAGCGCTACCGTTTTGCCACCGGCGCCGACGTCAGGACGCTGATCGCGCTCGGCGGCGACGGCTTCATGCTCCACACGCTGCACCGCATGCTCGAGGGTGAATGCGCGCAGCTGCCCGTGTTCGGGATGAACCTCGGCACGGTCGGCTTCCTGATGAACGAGTGGCGGCTCGACGGGCTCGCCGAGCGCATCGCCGCGGCCAAGGCGATCCGCGTCGCGCCGCTCGAGATGCGCGCGACGACGGTCGCCGGCGAGACCTTCGCCCATGCCGCGATCAACGAGGTCTCGCTGCTGCGCGAGACCCGCCAGACGGCCAAGATCGAGATTTCGGTCAACGGCCGGGTCGCACTGCCCGAGATCGCCTGCGACGGCGTGCTGGTCGCGACTCCGGCCGGCTCGACCGCCTACAACCTCTCCGCCCACGGCCCGATCCTGCCGCTGGCGGCGAAAATGCTGGCGCTGACCCCGATCAGCCCGTTCCGCCCGCGCCGCTGGTCGGGCGCGATCCTGCCCGACGACACCGCGGTCTGCTTCCGTATCCTCGAGGCCGAGAACCGCCCGGTCTCGGCCGTCGCCGACCAGTATGAGGTGCGCGACGTCGCGCGGGTCGAGGTGACCCTCGACCGGGAGAAATCGCTGACCCTGCTGTTCGACCCCGAGCATGCGCTCGACGAGCGCATCGCGATGGAGCAATTCGCCACCTAATCACTTGCCATTAAGGCAGGCTTCGCTATCTAGCCCGCGCTGCCCTGTCGGGGCTGCTCCCCGGTAGCTCAGCGGTAGAGCGTTCGACTGTTAATCGAATGGTCGCCTGTTCGAATCAGGCCCGGGGAGCCATTCTTCCTTTGTCGGCGAAGCCACCGCGGCTGCGAGCAGCAACTGCAACCGCGGTGACCGCCGAGTGCCAGAGTGAAAGGGTGCCTGGCACAAACCTCATTCGTAGCGAAGCGCATGGATCGGGTTGGCGCGCGCGACGCGGACCGAGTGGCCGACCACCGTCACCACCGCGATCGCCAGCGCGATCCCCGCGGCGAGCAGGAACGGCACCGGGCCGAGCGTGATCCGCTCGTCGAAATTGTTGAGCCAGTCGCGCATCAGCCACCAGGCGACCGGCCAGGCGATGACGTTGGCAATGATCACCGGCCGGCTGAACTGCCACACCAGCAGCCGAACGATGTCCTGCGTGCGCGCGCCGAGAACCTTGCGTATCCCGATCTCCTTGGTGCGCCGCTCGGCGGTGAAGGCGGCGAGACCGAACAGGCCGAGGCAGCCGATGATCACGGCGAGCAGCGAGAAGGCGGCGAAGGTCTGCGCCCGCGCGTCCTCCTGCTTGTACAGTTCGGCCATCACGTCCTCGCTGAACTTGGCGTTGAACGGCACCTCGTTGGTGATCTGGCGCCATTGCCGCTCCACCGCAGACCTGACCGTCTGGGGGTCCCCCTGGTAGCGAATAACCATCCACCCGGGCCCCGCCGTCACCTTGCGGAACATGATCGAGTCGATCGGGCTTCGCACCGAGCGGAACCGGGAATCGCCGACGACACCGATGATCGTGATTGGCAGCTGTCCCGCATCGTCCGAAAGGAGCTTGCCCCGGACGACCTTGCCGATCGCGTCCTGCGGCGATTTGAAGCCCAGCTTCTTCACCGCGAGTTCGTTGAGGACGACGTTGGCACCGCGCGCGGCGAGCGCTTTCTCGACCTCCGGCTGCCGCGGATAGGGCGTGGTGAGGTCGTCGATCGGACGGTTGGGATCGAACCAGCGGCCGGCCTTCAAGGTCAGCCCCATCGCTTCCAGATAGTCCTGGCCGACATTGTACTGGCCGATCAGCACCTGCTGGTTGCTTTCCGGCGGGATGATGTAGGTGTTGCTCTGGTTGTTGGTGTTGACCCCGATGTCGGTGAGCGCCGCGGCCCGGACGCCCGGAACGCGCTTCATCTGCTGAACGATCATGTCGGCCTTCGGCCACAGCTGGGCGCGGCCGAGCTCGTCGAGCTGCAGGATATGGTCGCGCTTGAACCCCGGGTCGACCGAGCGGGCGAACAGGGTCTGGCCGTAGATCACGGCGGTGCAGATGATGAGCCCGATCGAGACTGCGAACTGCAGCACGACGAGCGCCGTCCGCAGCCGGCCCGAGCCCGGAGTCTCGGCCGCCGAGCGGTTGGCCTTGAGCACCTGGGCCGGTTGGAACCGGGACAGGAAGAAGGCCGGGTAGAGGCCGCTGATGATCCCGACCAGCAGGGTCAGGCCGATGGCCGGCAACAGGACGCCCTCCTTGCCCAGGTAAGTGAGCGCCAAATCGGCGTCGAGGAAGGCAGCGAACGGCTTCACGAGCAATTCGACCAGCGCGAGCCCGAGCAGCATCGAGACCGCGGAAATCAGGATCGATTCCGCGACGAACTGGACGATCAGCTGCTTGCGGGTCGCTCCCAGCACCTTGCGCAGCGCGACCTCGCGGGCGCGCTGGCTGGCGCGTGCGGTGGCGAGGTTGGTGAAGTTCACGACCGCCATGCCGAGGATCAGCATGGCGATGATCGCAAAAGTCGCGATCGAGCGCCGGTCGTTGCCCGGAGTCATCGAGGCGTCCTGCGCCTTGCCGAGATGGATGTCGGTCAGGTTGACGAGATGCCAGTCCTGCTCCTCGCCGGCGTTGGAGCGCAAATTGCCGTTGATCTCGTCGGGGATGTTGCGCTTCTCCCAGGCCGGCATCTGCGCCTCGATCCTTGAGACGTCCGTGCCCGGGCGGAGCTTGGCGAAGACCCAGCCCGACTGGCAGCCCCAGCAGGTCAGGAACTCGGGCGCATCCTGATAGAAAGTGTTGAAGTCGAGGCGGATGATCGCGTCGATCTTCAGGCTCGAATTTTTCGGTAGGGTCTTCAGCACGCCGTTGATCTTGAGGTCGTGATGCACCCCGCGGGTGATGATCGTCATCGTCCGGCCGGTAACCTGGTCGGTGCCGAAACGCTTGATCGCCTCTGCCTGCGTGATGACCGCCGTCTCGGGCGCGGTCAAAGTCGTTCCCGAAACCAGCGGCAGGTCGACCACCTTCAGGAAATCGTCGTTGGCGAACAGCCAGTGCTCGGTCGCCTCGGCGCGGCCGTCCTTGACCAGCACCGGCTCATTGTCCTGGACGTAAACGGTGCGCTCGACCTGCGGGAAATCCTTCTTGATCCGGTCCCCGGACACATAGGCGGACATCTGCAGGAAGTTCGGCGGGCCGTCCTTGGGATGCGCGTACCAGGCCTGGAGCTGGTAGGTGTTGGCGACGTCCGGGAGCCACTTGTCGTAGCTTTCCTCGTAGCGGATGTAGAGGAGGATCAGGATGCACGCGGCCATGCCGATGGCGAGGCCGGCGATGTTGATGATCGAATAGGTCTTGCTCTTGGCGAGCGCCCGAACCGCGACTGTCCAGTAATTGCGCCACATAGCATTCGTCCTCGAAAGCGTTTCGACCAAGTTCAGGCGGCGCGGCGCCGTTCCTGCAGGATGCGGCCGTCGAGCATGTTGACGACCCGGCTGGCAAAGTCGGCGTGGGCCGGCGAGTGGGTGACCATGACGATGGTCGAGCCTTCCTGGTTGAGCTGGCGAAGCATGCGCATGACCTCCTCGCCGTGCGCCGTGTCGAGGTTGCCGGTCGGCTCGTCGGCGAGGATCAGCTTGGGCTCGCCGACCAGCGCGCGGGCAACCGCGACGCGCTGCTGCTGCCCGCCCGACAGCTGCGTCGGGCGATGCTTGGCGCGGTGCGCGATCCCGACCTTGTCGAGCACCCGGTCGACCCGCGATTTGCGCTCGGAGCCGGAGTGGCCGTGATAAAGAAGCGCGAGCTCGACATTCTCGCGCACGGTCAGCTCGTCGACCAGGTTGAAGCTCTGGAAGATGAAGCCGATGTTGGCTTTGCGCGTATCGGCGAGCTGCGACTCGCTGAGGCCGGCGACTTCCTGGCCGTTGAACACGTAGGAGCCGTCGCTCGGGCTATCGAGCATGCCCATCACGTTGAGCAGGGTCGACTTGCCGCAGCCCGACGGGCCCATGACGGCGACGAACTCGCCGTCGGCGATGTCGAGGTCGACGCAGTCGAGCGCCGTGGTCTCGACCGTGTCGGTGCGGTAGGTCTTGGTCAGGCCGGTCATCGTGAGCACGATCGGATTCCTTTCTAATCGTTCGAATCGAAGGTCAGCCGGTCCTTGTCGACCAGCCCGCTGTAGGATGAGGTGATGACCCGCTCGCCGGGCTTGAGGCCGCTCACCACCTCGATGAAATCGCTGTTCTTGCGCCCGAGCTGGACCTGGCGCCTGGTCGCGCTCTTGCCGCCTGGGTCGACGACGAACACCCAGTTGCCGCCGGTGTCGTTGAAGAAGGCGCCGTTCGGGATCAGCATCGCCCGCGACGAATCGCCCAGCGTCAGCTTGGCCTGGACGGTCTGGCCGCGCTGGATCGACTGCGGCTCGGGCCCGACGAACACCAGGTCGATCGAGAACTGCCCGTTGCGCACCTGTGGATAGATTTTCGAGACCTTGAGCCGGTAGGTCTTACCGTCGATGTCGGCGGAAGCGCCCTCGCCGACCCGGACCCGGCCAAGGTAGAATTCGTCGACGTCGGCCATCAGTTTGTCGGCGCCGCTGCTGTCGATCTGACCGATCCGCTCGCCCTGCTGGAGCGACTGGCCGAGCTGGATGTCGAACCCGCTGACCTGCCCGCTGACCGGCGCCCGGATGTTGAGCTGGCCGAGGCTGGTCTGGGCGATGCCCATGCTGCTGTTGAGCGAGGAGGCGGCGGCCCGCAGCTGCCGCAGCTGGCTCGACTGGAGCGCCTCGGTCTGGGCGATGCTCTGCTTCAGGATCTGCAGCCGCTGCTCCTGGTAGCGCAGGTCGTCGCGGGTGTCGTTGAGCACCTTCGAAGCGACGAAGCCCTTGTCCGCCAGCGGCTTCTGCAGCTCGTACTGGCGCCGCATCTTGGCGAGGTCCGTCTCCGCCTGGTTGAGGTCGCGCAAATTGCCGTTGCGGGTCTGGGTCAGCGCCAGCTCCTGGCTGCGCATGTTGTTGAGCTGCTGCTCGACTTCGGCCTGCTTCTCGAGCGTCGACAGCTGGAGCTCGGCGTTGGACAGGATCGCCAGCGGCTGGCCGGCGACCACTTCGGCGCCGTCCTCGACCAGCTTCTTCTCGACCCGGCCGCCCTCGACCGCGTCGAGATAGACGGTAACCAGCGGGGTCACCCGCGCGCGCAGCGGCAGGAAGTCGTCGAACACGCCCTGCTCGACGCTGGCGATCGACAGCCGCTCGGGGTTGACCGACTGCGAGTCGGCGCGCGGCGCGAACAGCCAGAACAACAGGACCAGCAGGACCACGCCCGCAGCGCCGGCGCCGATCATGATGCGCTTGTCGATCTGCCTGCGCGCGACGACGCGATCCATCGCGCCGCCGGTGACGGCTTCGCTGCGCGGCGGCTGGCGGAGCTCGACCAGGCTCATTGTCCGGCCATGGGCAGCGATTGTCCGAAAGCGGACAAGCCGGGCAGCGTTTCCGCCGCCCCTGCCCCTCTGCAGCGCGATGTCGGCACGAACTTCATGCCCCTATCGCTGCAACGGTCGTGCCAATTGAAGGCGCGACGGGATTTCGCCGGTCAGGACGACTGTGTGAGCCGAATCTGAGATATTTTTTGAGATGGCACTGTTCAATTCCGGACAGTGGCGCTACAGATGTAGCGTGGCTATGCCGTTCAACCTCGCCGTCGTCGTCGACGACGATCCCGATATCGCCCTCGCCGCGCGGCTTGCGCTGCGCGACCAGTTCGAGCGGATCGAGACGCTGCAGTCGCCGGCCGAGCTGCTGCCGCTGCTCAAGCGCGAATCGCCCGACGCGATCCTGCTCGACCTCAATTTCGAGCGCTCGGCGACCGACGGCCGCGAGGGCCTCGATTATCTGGCGAAGATCATGGACCAGGACCCCGATTCCGCCGTGGTGATCATCACCGCGCACGGCGCGGTGTCGGTCGCGGTCGAGGCGATCAAGCGCGGCGCCAGCGACTTCGTCGCCAAGCCGTGGAGCAACGAGCGGCTGGCGGCGACGGTCCGCAGCGCCGCAGCGCTCCGCGCGAGCAAGATCGATGCGCGGATCGAGCGCGGCCGGGCGTCCGAGCTGGTCCCGTCGGTCGAAACGCCGCTGATCGGCAAGTCGGCGGCGCTGCAGCGGGTGCGCGACCTGATCGAGCGCGCCGCGCCGACCGACGCCAACGTCCTGATCCTCGGCGAGAACGGCACCGGCAAGGAGATCGTCGCCCGCGAGATCCACCGCCTGTCGCGCCGCAGCGGCCTGCCGCTGGTCTCGATCGACCTCGGCGCGACTACCGAGACGCTCTTCGAATCCGAGCTGTTCGGCCATGTCAAAGGCGCCTTCACCGGCGCCGTCGGCGAGCGCATCGGGCGCTTGAAGGCGGCCGACGGCAGCACCCTGTTCCTCGACGAGGTCGGCAACCTGCCGCTGCACCTCCAGCCCAAGCTGCTGACCGCGCTCGAGCAGCGCGAGGTGCTGCCGGTCGGCGCCAACCGCGCGCTGCCGATCGACGTCCGGGTCATCGCCGCGACCAACCTGCCGACCGAGCAGCTGGCGGACGAGCGGCGCTTCCGCCAGGACCTGCTGTTCCGGCTCAATACGATCGAAATCCATTTGCCCCCGCTGCGCGAACGGCGCGAGGACATTCCCGACCTGCTCGACCATTATCTCGGGCTCTATGCGCGCAAATATGAAAAGCCGGGGCGCGCCATCCCGCCGGGGGTGCTCCAGTCGCTGCTCAACCACAATTGGCCGGGCAACGTCCGCGCGCTGCGCCATGCCGCCGAGCGGGCGGTGATCATGGCCGACAGCGACCTCTACCGGATCGAGGACTTCCCGCTGCCCGGCGGCGGCACGGCGCCGGTCGTGCCGGTGATCGGCGAGAGCCTCAACCTCGACCAGCTCGAGCGGCAGATGATCGAGCGGGCGCTGCGCATGCACCATTTCAACATTTCGCTCGCGGCCGGCGAGCTGGGCTTGAGCCGCGGCGCGCTCTATCGCCGGATGGAGAAATATGGACTTTAGGCGCAAGTTCGAATTCGGGCTTGCGTGGCGCACGGCGGTGCTCGTCGCATGCGTCTGGCTGTTCATCCAGGCGCTCAACGCCCCGGATCTGCGAGCCGGGCGGATCATCGCTGCGCTGATCGCCGTCGTCGCCCTCGCCTCGCTGTGGAATTTCATCCGCCGCACCAATTTCCAGGTGTCGCGGTTCATCGAATCGGTCCGCTTCGAGGATTATTCGCAGCGTTTCTCCGACCCGAGCGGCGGCGGGTTCGACGTCCTCGGCGACACGCTCGACGCAGCGCTGAAGCAGCTCCAGGCGCGCCACATGAAGGAGAGCGCCGAGGCGCGCTACCTGTCGGCCATCCTCGACGATTCGCCGAGCGCCCTGGTGACGATCGACCAGGACGGGCGGGTCGAGCTGCTCAACAAGGCCGCCCGCCAGTTGTTCGGGCAACGTCCGATGAGCTCGGTCGGCGACTTCGACGCGCTTGGCGCGGAGCTCGCGGCGGTGGTCAAGCTGCCGCCCGGGATCCGCAAGATCACCCGGCTGATGCTCGACGGCGTTCCGCACAAGGCGATCTTCGCCTCGGCCCAGGTGGCGCGGCTCGACCAGCCGGTGACGGTCCTGTCGATCC
>DASRAY010000030.1:0-32516 GCA_035637935.1 Sphingomicrobium sp. | reverse complement strand
GGGTGACGATGATCCCGACGGAGATCGCACCATCCGCGTGGAGTCGTTTGAAGTTCTCTAGATCGCGATCATAGAACGGATCCTTGTTGTTCCATTCAATCTCCATGGCGATCGTACCTACCCCGCCGTTCCGAAGATTGAATGATTTCACATGATCCATCTTATGGCTGACTGCCTCGCGCGGAACATCATTAATGCGCTTCTCGACGACAAAAGTGACTGTATCCCAGTCCTTTGCTTGCAGACCTCTCCGCAACCGCTGCGTGCCTTTCGCTTCGCCGCCGCCACCAGCAATGATCTCTTCAATCGGAATCGTTGCTGAGGAAAGAACCTCTTCCAACTCGCGTTCGACCGTAGGGAAGTCGCCAGCGAGAATTGCTTCAGCGTGGCTGTGAAACTCGACTTGGAAGCCGGCTCTCGTGAGCTTGTCGAACATGCCTTCAGCTTACCGGTGATCCGCCAAAGATCTAGAAGTCAGCACCACCCCGACCTGAACCCACCCAAATACCGCCGCGCCAGCCCGCTCCTGCGCATCTCCTCGGCCATGTTCTGATAGCTCCCGTCCGCCAGCAGCCGCCGCGCCACGCGCAGGTCGCGGCCGTAGCGATCGGTGCTGCGATAGAGCGGCGCGATCAGCTCGAACGGGCGCTCGTTGAGGAGCTGCTGCAGCTTCGCCGTCGCGAGCTCGCCGAGCCGCGCTTCCTCGGCGCAGCGCGGCGGGTGGGTCTCGGGCGCGTCGATGCCGATGATCCGCACCCGCCGCTCGCCGAGCTTGAACGTGTCGCCGTCGATCACGCACGCCCAGCTCCGTCCGCGGCCGCAGCGGGTGAAGGTCGCACTCATTGGCTCGGGGTCGGCTGACAGTATCGCCGGCGGCTCGACCAGCGCCGGGTCGAGGCCCGCCCACAGCAGCAGCAGGATCGCGAGCAGCACGACCGGCCGCAGCGCGAACGCCAGCCGCCTGAGCGGCGACCGCCGCCGCTCGGGCCAGAAGCGCAGCGGCTTCGGCGCGCCATAGTCGCGCGCCTTCGTCCACCGCGGCCTGCGGAATTTCACGACCTTGCCCACGTCATTGCGAGCCTGCCAGCGGCGGGCGCGGCAATCCAGGAGTGCGAGGGCCTTCTGGTGATCCTGACCTTGATCGGGAACCCCGCTTGTCTTCTAATGCCGGAGCCGGATCGCCGTTTGGAGCAGGAAGACATGCGCCAGCTGAAGATCTGCATGCACCGGCGTTTTGCTGTCGTTTCGGGCATCGGCCTGCTGCTCTGCCTGAGTTCCTGCGGCACCACCATGGATCGGATGCGCTTCCACTTCGACGACGAAAGGCGCGGGTCCTTCTCGCTTGCTGCCACTGCGCCCCTTGGAAAGGACGATGAGGAAGAGGACGAGAAGGACCCCTTTCACACCAAGAAGAACCCCCTCGAGCAGGCGATCGAAGACAAGATGAAAGCGTGCGGGCTGTCAGGTCTCGCGTTCAGGGACGAGGACGGCGACGAGCATATCAACGCCCGGGGATCGTTCGACTACCCCGATGAGCTTGAGATGTCGCTGGCCTGCATTCCAAGCGGGTGGGACGTGGTCAGGGTCGAGTCGAAGCGGGACGAGGGGCTGCTCCGCTATACCTATGTCACAACCATCCGCCTCGAGGAGCCGCGGGTGACGGTCGATTTTGACCACGACAAGCTCGTCGGCGTCAACGGCATCAGTAAGTTCCCACGGGAGTTGTCGCTGACTGTGCCCGGCACGATCAACGACGTCCGCAGCGACACCGACATCCTCGGCACCGATCTCAAGGCGCAGAAGTATGGGACCCAGGAGGTGAGGGCGACGCTCACCGAACGCGCCAATGCGGGCGCCCTGGCAGATGCCCTGCAGAACAGGTTTCAGAAGGAGGTGGCGAGCGGCCGGATCGAGCGGTCGAACGTGGCCACGCTGCCGCGAAACGTCTACGCCCTCACCGTGAGTTCCTATCAGTGGCGGGTTGGGTTCCAGGACATCTTGTCGATCGCGGGCGTCCTGTTCGGATCGGGCTTCCTCGTGCAATTCGTGCGCAGTCGATTGCCCGGCGGGAAGCGCCGCCGCCGGGCCGCCGCCTGAAGCCTGCGCCCTTCCGCGACAAGATCGTCGCGGTACGTGCCGAGCGACGAGAGCTTGAGCCAGCCCGTCCGATTATCTGCTGCTGCCCGCCGTCGCCCGACCTGTTCTATTTCCTCTTCGGCGGCAGCACCGAATCCTGCGACGCGACGACCTGCCACTTGCCGCCGCGCCACAGCCAGACGTCGGTCCAGATCAGGCTGAGGCCGGGCTTGCCGTCCTTGCGCTGCAGCGATTCCCCGCCCTGGGCGATGACCGTGTCGCCGAAGTGGCGGTAATGGACGTAGTCGAGCGTGCTCGAGACGTAGGTGCCCGACGGCTTTTCAGCGGCGAGCGCGATCATCCTGGCCTTGTCGCGAACGACGGTGTCGGAATTCACCCCGACATAATCGTCGGCGAGGATGCGCTCGATCACCCCGGGCCTGGGGTGCACCGCGAGGTCGGCCCAGTCGGCCTCGGCCTTGCGCATATAGGCCTCGGACTCCGCCTCCGACGGCCGCTGCGCCACGGTCGGCGCGCTGTTGTCCTGCGGCGCCGGCCGGCTCGAGCAGGCGGCGAGCATCAGCGCCGCTCCGGTTGCAATGACAAGCTTCATGGCGTTCCCCCTCCGCTCAAATCATGGTGACCCCGTGCCAGATACGGGGGCGGCAATCCAGAAACGCCAGGCAGGAAGTGGCCTGCGCCAGCGTTGAACCGACGCCGGCCCGGACGCCACCTAGCGTGCAACGGGGTGTTCGCGCCGCCGGTCCAGCCTGGGGGAAGTCCGCATGTCCGCAAAAATCATCGTCGTGCTTGCCGCGCTGGTCATCGCCGCCGTCGCCGCGCCGCCGCCGGCCTCGGCCAGGGTGCTGCGGTTCCACGCCGCGCTCGACGGCAAGTCCGGCATGGAGCCGACCGGGTCCGCCGCGAGCGGGCGCGCGGCGATCCGCGTCGATACGGTCACCCACCGCGTCTCGGTCGACCTCGACGTCCGCGGGATCACCATCGACGATTTGTGGGACAATCTCGTCAAAGCGCCGGTCGGGCCGATCCACTTCCACAAATATATGGTCGCGGGCGATTCGGTGCTGGCGCTGCCGCTGCCGTTCGGGCCCGACTATCATGCGACCCGGCGCGGGCTGCGCGTGGCGATGAAGGCCTATGACTACGACACCGGCGCGGAGCTGGTGAAATCGACGCTGACCTTCGACGACTTCGTCGCCGACCTGCGCGACGGGCTGATCGTCCTCAACATCCACACCGACAAGTTCAACCCGGGCGAGATCAGCGGCAAGGTGGTGGCCGACTAGGTCCGCCCCCCTTTACCCGCCGGCAACCATCGCCGTGCGACAAGGCAGCCATGCGCGCGATGCTGATCCTTGGCCTGGCGATCATGCTCGGGCTGGCCGGCGGCTACGCCTGGTCAGGCATAGGCCCGAGCCCCGCGACGCCGAAGCCGCCCAAAGCCCGGTTCATGGCGCTACCGGCGTCGCCCGAGGAGGAGCCGGCGGCGCTCGACCAGCAATGGACGGACCGCGCTTCGACCGACCCCGAGCACGCGACATCCGCCGCCGTCGCCCAGGCCGAGGTCCGTTATTCCGGCTGCAACGAAGTCCGCGCCGCCGGCAAGGCGCCGCTCTATTCCGGCGATCCCGGTTACCGCGAGGACATGGACGGCGACGCCGACGGCATCGCCTGCGAGCCCATTCGCCCGCGCTGAGCCACCCTCTCGAGCGGCCGAAGCGCCGTCGCCGGTTACGGCCGGACCACGTCGACCCGCGCAATCTCCTCGCCCTTGCACGCGATCGCCACTTTCTCGCCCGGGCCGGCGGTGCGGACGACGAGCTGCACCTTGTGCCTGGTGACCACCGCCGCGGCGGGCCCGTTCGGGGCCTTGACCTTGAGCTTGACGTGCTGGAGCGGCGGCGGGCCGCGGTCGAGGTCGCCCTGGTCGAGCGTGACCCGATAGCCGGCCGACTTCACCTCGACCGTCCCGGTGACGACCACCCGCTTGCCGTGGTGATGAACCTCGGCGAGCCAGTCGGAGCTGCTCAGGATCGGGCATGCGCTGGCCGCCGCAGCGGCGGGTGCCGCCGGAGCGGTCGGCGCGGTCGCTTCCTCCGTATTCGCGGCCTCGGGTGCCGCGGTGTTCGCAGCCTCCGTGTTCGCGGCCTCGGTGTTGCCCGTCGCGGTGTTGGCGGCGACATTGTTCGCGGCTTGGGCGGCGTTGTTGCCTTCGCTCTTGTTGCCGCCGCAGCCGGAAATCAGCAGCGCCGAGCCAATCAGCAGGAATGACGATGTGCGCATCGCAAGGCTCCCCGTGTTTCGCCGCGTCAGCGCGGCACGGGCGGCTGCAGCCGAGCCTTTGAGTCGCCGGAGCCGGACCTTAGCGGAAATCGACTGCGCCACAACAAGCGATGGAGCAGCAGCGTCTCGCCCAAGCCGCGGCCGGGCTAGTCACTTCCCGCTGCTCGGGCACTTCAGCTTGGTGTTGTGCCACGTCACCTGGGTCAGGCGCACGCCGACGATGCAGCTCCCGCCGCGTTTCGGTCCGGGGATTCCGCTGCCGGCAATGATCAGCTTGCCGGGCGCCGGCCGCGGCCGGGCGGAATCGATGTCGTAGACGATCGATCCGAATTTGACGGCCATGCACCCCGGCGGCTGGGAACGGAGCAACTTCGGACAGCCGCGGAAGCTCACCCGGTCGTTGGTCGTGCTCGCAGGCCCGCTGGTGTTGGTCGCGTTCGCCGCGCTGTTGGCCGCGTCGGCAACCGTGCTCTCGGCGGTGTTGGCTGCGTTCGCGGCGCCGTTCGCGGCACTGTTGGCGAGGTTGGTGACGTCGTCCTTGGATCCGCACGCGGCCAGCCCGACGGCGGCTGCGCACAGCAAGTGCATCGATCTGCGCATGGCAACTCCCCTGCATTGCGTCGCGGAGAAAGCGGCGCGGGCGGCTGCAATCCGAGCCTTGAGTCGCGGTCGGGGATTCTAGCTCAAGAAAGGGCGTGACAACAATGGATCGAGTCGGCGCCGCACCGCCGGCAACGCGCTTGGCTAGTAACTCAGCAGGTGCCCGACATCGATCACGACCGCCACGATGGCCACCGCGAAGAAAACGATTCCGGCAAGCGCGAAGCGAATCTCCCATTCGCGCGAGCCCCAGTCGATGCGGTCGAGCTTGCGGGACAGCGCGTTGTCGGGACGCGGCGGCGGCTCGCGCCGGATGCGCGACGGTCGCGCCGCCGGCTTCAGCTCCACGGTCTTCTTGGCGGTCTTGCTCACCCGGACAGCCTAGCCCGAGGTGGTAACCATAGGGTTAGCGCCTCGATCATCGGCCTACCGGCGACATCCGCGCGGCGCCTTACGCCGCCCGGCGCTTGCGCTTGCGGGCCTTGGTGAACAGCTCGGCCTCGGCCTTGCGGCGGATCCGTTCGTTCACCTCGGCGGTGTGGTCGAGCCCCGGCGCGTTGCAGCGGCGGTGGGTCAGGCGAAGGTTGTCGAGCCGATCGCTGCCCGGCGCGATCTCCTCGACCCGCGGGCCCTGGTCATGGCCGGCCGGCAGGTCGAAGCGCAGCGGCCGCCGGCAGCGCGCGCAGCTGTCGCCGTCGCGCGCCTTGAGCAGCCGCACCCGCTCGGCCTCGCGCTGGCGCTTCAGCGTCCACGGGGTCAGGTATCGGGCGATCGAACGGCTGGTCATGACGCGACACATATCCGCGGACGATTACTTTCCGGTTATCGCTCAGCTCGCCCAGCAGGGCCGGTCGGTCGTGCCGACCGGGAATTTCGCCGGGCCAACGGTCCACCACAGCGAGCCGTCAGTGGCCTGGTCGTCGATGGCGACACTCAGGCGCTGGACGCGGCCGTCCTTGCGGCCCTCGACGATGCACCAGTGGATCGGCTCGGGCGGCAAGTCGCCCGACAGTGAATCGAAACGGCCGACCCGCACGGTCCACCCGCCGCCCCCAAGCGCAGCCTGGTAGCGCTGCGTGACGATCCGGGCGGAGGTCTTGCCGGACAAATCGCCGAGCCCGACGGCGGGGTGGCCGGGTGCTGCCTCGAAGTTCGAGCGGACGGTCAGCCTGGCGCCCGCCGGCACGATCGCCCATTGCGGCCACGGTGCCTTCGGTCCGAGCGTCGCCCATTGCGTGACCATGCGCCCGTCGGCCGTCTTGTGCTCGTAGCCGACGCGCTCGGTCCCGAAGTTCATGTTCACCAGCGCCCAGAAGAACGGGCTGACGAGCACGACCGGAACCGCCACCGCCAGGAAGATCAGGAATCCGCGCATGCGGTCGTAGAGCTTAGCGGGCTGTGCCTAACAGTCGGTGAAGCGTTGCGCCTATTTGTCCCGGGCTTTGGCCTGCTCCGCGGCCTCCGCCGCTTGCGCCTTCGCCTTGGCCGTCTTCTCGGCCTCCTCCGCCTCGCGGCGCGCCTTGGCCGCCTGGTAGAGCTGATATTCGCTCGGGTGCGGGTCGGTCACGAACATGCTGCCGATCTCCTTGCCGGCGGCGAGGCGGCCGGCCATTTGCGCCGCGGTCAAAGCGGCGCCGATCAGGTTGATTCCGGCCGGCGGGCCGCAGCCCATCGGCCCCACGGCGCAGGTCCCGTCCTTCATGCCGCCCGGGCCGGGACGGGTCGGCCGGCCGCCGCTGCGCAGCTCGCGCCTCGCCTGCATCACGTCGGGGTTGAGGCGGTAGCCGTCGGTGCGCTCGGCGCAGATCACGATCTCGTTGGGGTTGGTCGCGCGCTGCCCGGGCCGGCAGCCCTCCGCGGCCGGCGCGGCCGGCGCCTTCGCCGGGTCGGGCGCGGGCGAGCTCACGGCCGGCGCGGCTGCTGCGAGCAGGACGAGGGCGGCGGTGAGGCCGGCGGGCATCTGTGCTATCTGGGCCCGGCGAGCTTGCCGCGCAATGAATGTCCGCGACCCGGCAACGATGGCGGGCCAACCGCGTTTGGCCCGTGTCCGGAAGGACATTCGAAAGAAGGAACAGCGACATGAAGACGATGTTGCTTGGCTGCGCCCTGACCTTCGCTGCAGTCGTCGCCTCCGCCGCACCGGCCCAGGCGATGGATCGTGGGCCCGGCGGATTTTCCGGCACTGCGTCCGGGCCCGCCGCCGGATCGCCATTCCCGCGCGGCTGCTTCGACGGCCGCCGCGGCGAACGCCATCACCGGCAGGGCGGCCGCTGCGCCAGCAATGTGGTGCTGGACGTCTATGGCGGCGAGTGGGCGCTGTACAACAACCGGACGTGGGAGGCCGACAGCTACAACGACTGGTGGCACGACCGGCCCGACCGCGCCTTCCCGCGCTGGGTCCAGCACAACGAGAATTGCGAACGGCTGTGGTGGTCCGGCGGCAGCTGGCGCTGCTAGCCGCCCGCCAGCCTGAGCCGAGTCCCGCCTGCCCTAGGGGCAGCCGCGACGCATCCAGGACGTTCCGCCAAAGCCGCTTCCGCTGCTGCCGACGCGAGTGAGGTGCGTCGGACTGTCGACGTGGATGGTCAGCGTTCCTCGGCCGGTGTTGCCCTGATAGTCGGCCCACCTGCCTTCGATTGTGTCGCCGTTGCGCGTGCCGGAGAACCGATGCGCCCACCCGCCGGGCGCGGGGTAGCGCCCGTTCCAGCTGACCGAGCTGCCCGCTTCCATGATATCGTAGACCCCGCCGTCGCTGCCCCGCCACGTTCCGGTGAGCGGGCAGGCCGCCTGCGCGACCGGCGCCGCCGGCTTCGCCGCTTCGGCCGGCTTCGCGACCTCGATCGGCGCCGGCTCGGGCTTGCTGCGGAAAGCGAACCACAGAGCGACGATGATCAGCAGGAGCACGATCACGCCGATCAGGATCCACAGCCACATCCTGGAGCCCTTGGCGACGGGGGCCGAACCCGGCACCTGGGCGGTCGCGACCGGGCCTTCGGCATGGTCATTGTCGGGATCGTTGACCGCGACCGCGCGCAGCCGGAACGGATAGTTGCCGGCCGCGGTACCGGGCGGGGCGCTGACGTTGATCGTCGCGGTCTGGGTCTCGCCCGCCGCAAAGGTGCGCTCGCGATCGCCTTCGACCGAGAACCACGCCTCCTTGCTGTCGCCCGACACGACGACGCCGAGCCGGCCGTCGCATGCGTCCGACGATTTGTTGGTGACGTTGAACACGATCGAGCCGGTCGCCGGCCCGGGGTTCTTGGCATCGCCCGTGCGCTTGAGCTCGACTGTCGCGGGCCCGTCGGGAATCTCAAAAGTCGGCATGGTCATACCCCCAAATCGCCAGAACTTCCGAGCAACGGGTGATTTCGGACAGCGACGCCATGCTTGTCAACCGCCGGGATGTTGACCCCGGGTCGGTGGCGGCGAGAAACCACGCGTCCTTGCTTCCGCGGCCGGCCGCGCGGCTCGCGAGGGCTTGTAGGCAATCCAGGTGACATGCGCCGACCAGAATTTTGAGTCAGCCCAGGTCGAGAATTCACGTCGAATCCCCGCGGTGTCACATTCTGCGCACTGAGGTTGAGGCGGATCGAGCTGGCGTTCTGCGAACCCGCGTCGACGCCCGACAAAGCTACGACCACCGTCGGCGCCTCGGCGAACGGCTTGACGAAGTCGACGTGGACGATGCGGTCGCGCGGGCCGCTTCCGGCCCACATGTAACCGCCGCCGCCATCGTCAAACCCGGCCTGGCCGGTCTGGAAGGTCGCAGAGGACGACGCCGGGGCAATGGCCCGACGGGGTCGCTGCTCGGCTTGCGCAGGGCGAACCACAGCGCCCCGGCGATGAGCAGCAGCACGACCGCGCCGATCAGGATCTGGGGCCGCTTGGGGCGGGGTCGGCGGCCGGCGGGACCTTGGCCCTCGCAACCGGGCCTTCAGCGTGGTCGTTGTCTGGGTCGTTGACCGCGACCGCGCGCAGCGGCCGCAGGGGCGTCCTTGTCAACAGCGGCGGGCGCCGGCAATCTTGTCAGGCGCGAGCGCGGCGCGATCGGCGCGGTCAGACCTTCCGGCGAAATTCCTTCTGCGCGTGCTGGAACCAGCCCTTGGGCGCGACTCCTTGCTCGTGGCGGACTGCCGCCTGCGCCTTCGGCGGCGGCTGGCTGCCGGGCCAGGCCGAAATGGCGATCCCGACCGCCAGCACGGCCAGCCCGCAGATCAGGATCAGGAAGGGCAGGGTGCTCAGCGAAAAGCGCGGGACCTCCGGCTCGGTGCGCGGTCGCAGCCCGCGCGCCCGGCGTGCCGTCCGGCGCCGCGCCATCGATTCGAAATAATCCTCGATGCGGGTCCAGCTGCGGTCCTTGACCGGCGGGAAATCACCGTTGTTGTCCACGCACTTAAAGTGCGCCTCGAAGCCGCCCGGCGCAACCCGCCAGAGGCGCCGGCTAACGCTTTTTCAGCGGCAGCTCGGCGACACTCTTCTTGCCGCACAGCACGGTCACCTTCTCGACCTCTTTGCTGTCCGGGATCGTCGCGGCTGCATCCCACACGTCGCCTGGCGCTCCCGAGCCGGTGGTGTTGGGTGCCATGGTCAACCACAGCGTCGCTTTGTCTCCCTCGACCTCGGCATCGCCGAGCGCTGCCATGTAGCGGCGGTCCGGAAGGTGCGCCTGGCCCTTGACCGCGACATTGCCGTCGGCACCGCGCGATGCGGCCCAAGCCTTGGTATCCGCGGTCTTGAAGAAGCAGTAAGTCGGATGCTTCTTGGCCGGCGCGGCGGTGTTGGCGGTGGCGGTGTTGGCCGCCGGCTGGTCGGCGGATTGACTGCAGCCGGCCGCGCCGAACAGCGCAGCGAGCACCAGGATCGATCGACGCATCTGTGATTCCCCCCATTGTCCCGTGAGAGACCCTGTCGGGGAACCACGCCCGCCGTCAAGTCAGCCGATCGGGCTGCCGCTCTCCTCCTGCTCGAACAGGTCGGCGACGACGTCGGCGCGTGCGGTCAGTCGGACGGTGTCGCCCTCGACGGCCGCGACCAGCCCGCGCGGGATGAAATGATGATGGTCTTCGTGGGCGACGCCGCTGTCATGGCGGATCAGCTTGATCCGATTCTCTTCGATCCGGTCGACGGTGCCGATAGGGGCGCCGTCGGCGCCGATCACTTTCATATGCTCGCGGACCTGGTCGAATGCGCTCATGGGATGAACTCCTTTGCTGCATCGCTCAACGTCCGGACGACCATCTTGGCTGCGCCGGTTACGGCCGTTCATGCTTGTTTCGGCCACGAGTCGTCTCTTCAGCGCGGGGGGTTGGGGTCGATGCTCGCCTGGCGCCTGACCCAGCCGATCAGCGCGTCGAGCTGGATCGCTTGTTCGGTGGCGACGAGGGCCGCGCCGGGAGGAAGTCCGTCGTGACCGGCCGCTTCAGCAACGCCGCAGGGGGCAGCGGATAGGCCGGGCACTGGCGCTGCTCGGCCAGAACAGGGATCGGCTGTGGCCGTGATGGCGGTGCGCTGCAGCCGGCGAGCGCGATCGCGAGCAGCAGCCAGGCGCATTTCATAGTCATGAGCGGTCCTTTCGTTGACAGCGCGCTGCTCGGCCCGGGCCCGCTCGGCCGCGGCGCGGTCGGCGGCGCGGGCCGCTTCGGCGGCGGCGCGATAGGCAGCGACGGTTCGGGCGAATGCGGTCTGCTCGGCACGATAGAGTTGCTCGAACTGGCCGCTCTGCTTCCTCCAGTGGCGGGTTTCGCCCTTCTGGACGAGCAGCATCACGCCGAGCGCGAGCGCGGCGGCGAGTCCCGCGAGGCCCTGAACATTGAGGAGGCGCAACAGACTCATCGGCATTCCTCCGCCCGAATGTTCGCAATGATCGCAGCGGCAGCATGGGCCGCACAATCGCGAGTCGCCCAAAAATAACCAAATAGGCGCGCCATAGGAAAGCAAAATTTACCGTTAGCGCAGATGACGAAGCGGGAGCGGGTGGCTAGGGTGGCGTCATGACGTCCCGAATCCTGTTGGCCCTGGCGGCCGCATTCATTGCCTCGCCGGCCGCGGCCAGGCTCGGCCCGGCGGAGGAGGCGATGGTGCGGACCGTCGACGCCGAGCAGGGGCGCACGCTCGCCATGCTCGAGACCTGGGTCAACCAGAACAGCGGCACGCAGAACCTCGCCGGCGTCGCGACCGTCGGGCGCATGCTGCGGTCCGAGCTCGAGCCGTTGGGCTTCAAGGTCGAATGGATCGACATGAAAGCCGCCGGCCGGTCCGGGCACATCGTCGCCCGCCACGCCGGCAGCCGGACCGGGAAGCGGCTGCTGCTCATCGCCCACCTCGACACGGTGTTCGAGCCGGACTCGCCGTTCCAGCGCTGGCAGCGCGAAGGCGACCAGGCGCACGGCCCCGGCGCCGGCGACGACAAGGGCGGAATGGCGGTGATCGTCGCCGCGCTTCGGGCGATGCAGGCGGCCGGGAGGCTGCGCCAGGCCAATATCACGGTCGTCCTCACCGGCGACGAGGAAGATGCCGGCAACCCGCTCGCCATCTCGCGCCGCGACCTCGTCGCCGAGGGCAAGAAGGCCGATGCCGCGCTCGATTTCGAAGCGCTCGCGGTGGACGAGGGGCGCGACATGGGATCGACCGCGCGGCGCAGCGCCGGCAGCTGGACGGTCACCGCCACGGGCCAGGCGGGCCATTCCGCCGGAGTCGGCACCGGGACTGCGGGCGGCAGCTACGGCGCGATCTTCGAGCTCGCGCGGATCCTCGACTCGTTTCGCCGCGAGCTGCCCGACGACCGCCTGACCTACAATGTCGGGCTGGTCGGGGGCGGCCAGACGAGCGAGCTCGACGCGGGGCGGATCCGGCTGCAGGCGACCGGCAAGACCAACGTCATCGCCGCCACCGCCGTCGCGCGCGGCGACATGCGCGCGATCAGCGAGGAGCAGATCGAGCGCACCCGCGCGAAGATGCGCGCGATCGTCGCGCAATCGCTGCCCGGGGCGAAAGCGGAGATCAGCTTCGACGAGGACAGCTACCCGCCGATGCCGCCGACCGCGGGCAACCGCGCGCTCCTCGCCAGGCTCAACCAGGTCAACCGCGACATGGGCCTGCCCGAGATGGGCGAGCTCGACCCGGCCAAGCGCGGTGCCGGCGACATCAGCTTTGTCGCCCGGGACGTCGACGGGCTGGTTGGGCTCGGGCCGGCGGGCGACGGTTCGCACACGCCGAGCGAGACGGTCGACCTGCCGTCGATCGCCAAGCAGGCCAAGCGCGCCGCCATCCTGATGTCGCGCCTGGCCCGCGAGCGGCGCTGATCACGCTCTGGCGCGATCCTCCACCCGACGACCGAACCACAGCCGTGAAACCGCAGCGGGTTTCGCGGGTTGAACGTCGCGCGCCCCGGTGCGTCTGGCGCCTTGGACGGGAGTCGCCGGCTGGAGGGGTCGTTAGATTTGTTGGAGAAACCGGTTAGCGAAGACCCGTTCAGGCTGCTGATCCAGTCGATCGTCGACTATGCGATCTACATGCTCGATCCGGACGGCCGCGTGACGAGTTGGAACGCGGGCGCCGAGCGGATCAAGGGGTTCAATGCCGACGAGATCATCGGCCAGCACTTCTCGCGCTTCTACACCGAAGAGGATCGGGCAGCGGGCACCCCCGAGATGGTGCTCGAGACCGCGCGCCGGGAAGGCAAATATGTGGGTGAAGGGTGGCGCGTGCGCAAGGATGGCACGCGTTTCTGGGCGAGCGTGGTCGTCGATCGGATTACCGACGACACCGGCCGGCTGATCGGCTTCGCCAAGATCACCCGCGACATGACCGAGCGACGCGCGGCGGAGCAGGCGCTGCTCGAGTCCGAGCGCCGCTTCCGGATCCTCGTCCAGGGCGTCACCGACTATGCGATTTACATGCTCGACCCTGATGGCCGGGTGACCAACTGGAACGCCGGCGCGGAACGCATCAAGGGCTATTCGCCCGACGATATCATCGGCGAGCATTTCAGCCGCTTCTACACCCCCGAGGACCTGGAGGCCGGAGTACCGAAGCGGGCGCTCGAAACGGCGCGCGAGACTGGCCGCTACGAAGCCGAAGGATGGCGCGTCCGCAAGAACGGCGAGCGCTTCTGGGCAAGCGTCGTGATCGACGCGATCCGTGATTCCGAGGGCGAGCTGATCGGCTTCGCCAAGGTTACTCGCGACATGACCGAGAAGCGCGAGACCCAGCTCCGGCTGGAAGAATCGCGCGAGCAATTGTTCCGCTCGCAGAAGATGGAGGCGCTCGGCCAGCTGACCGGCGGCCTCGCGCATGACTTCAACAATCTGCTGACCGCGATCCTCGGCGCCGCCGACCTCGGGCTGCGCAACATCAGCGACGTTGCCAAGGTCCAGCGGATGCTCGACGGGATTCGCAATTCGGCCCAACGCGGCGCCAGCCTGACCAAGCAACTGCTGGCCTTCGCGCGCGCCCAGCCGCTCGAGCTCAAGCAGATCGACCTCAAGCGCTTCCTCGGCGACGTCAGCACGCTGCTGCGCCCGTCGCTGCGCTCGGACATCGAAGTGGTTGTCGAGCTCTCCGACCAGCTGTGGTCGGTCGAGGCCGATGCCGGCGCGCTCGAGCTCGCCATCCTCAACCTCGCGTTCAACGCCCGCGATTCGATGCAGCGCGGCGGCAAGCTCAAGGTCAGCGCAACCAACGTCGTGCTCGAGGGAAAGCCCGACGGGCTGCGCGGTGAGTATGTCGCGCTTCGAATCGCCGATAGCGGCGCCGGAATGTCGAGGGAGACGATGGAGCGGATCTTCGAGCCGTTCTTCACCACCAAGCCCTTCGGCGAAGGGACCGGCCTGGGCCTGAGCCAGGTGTTCGGCTTCGCCAAGCAGCTCGGCGGGACGGTGACCGTCGAGTCCGAGCTCGGCAAGGGCTCGACGTTCGTCATCTACCTGCCGGCGCGGCATGCCGGGGCGCGCGAGGGCAACGGCCATGCGAACGGACGCCAGGCGCGATCCGGCGCGGTGCTCGTCGTCGAGGATGACGAGCTGGTCGCCGACCTCGCCGCCGGGATGCTCGACGAGCTCGGCTTCGACCCGACCGTGGTCCACAGCGCGAAGGAGGCGCTCGACCGGCTGACCAACGGCGCACGGCCGCGGCTGATCTTCTCCGACATCATCATGCCGGGCGGGATCAGCGGGCTCGAGCTGGCGCGCAAGGTCCGCGACCGCTTCCCGGAGCTGCCGATCCTGCTGACCACCGGTTACAGCGAGCAGGTTGGTGGGACTCACGGCTTCGAAGTGCTGCAGAAACCCTATGAACTGGAATCGCTGGCGGCCGCGCTCGAAAAGGTGCTGCGGCAGGGCGTCGCGGTGAATTGATCGCGCTCGGCAGCGCTTGACATTGCGTGCGCGAAACGTCCCACTGCGGGGGCGCCGGGACGGCCGGCGCGCCTTGGGAGGGGCATCATCATGCAACAAGCCGTGTCGGCGCGGACTCCCGCGCATTTGTGGATCGTCGGAATCCTGTCGCTGCTGTGGAACTGCTTCGGCGGATATGACTACATCATGACCCGAATGCGCAGCACGGACTACCTGTCGCAGATGGGCGACGCCACCGCGATCCTCGCCTGGATCGATGGCCTGCCGATGTATGCGCAGATCGGCTGGGGCCTCGGTGTTTGGTGCGCGCTGCTCGGCGCGGTGCTGCTGCTGATGAAAAGCCGCTGGGCGGTCTGGGCCTTTGCGCTGTCACTGGTCGGCATGGCGTTGAGCTTCGGCGGCCAGTACCTCGGCGCGCCGATGCCGGCGGGACTGGACGCCGGAATGATGCGCTACATGCCGATCGTCATCGTTGCTGCGGGGATTGCGCAATTTTACTACGCGTGGCGCCAGCAGAAGGGCGGTTTGCTGAAGTAGCCCCGGGTCGAGCGGGCGCGGTCGGCCCCGCGCCCGCCATCGCGAATTGGAGGGAGCCCGTGAAGACGGACCGGCTCAACGCCTTCACCGACGGCGTGGTCGCGATCATCATCACCATCATGGTACTCGAGCTGCCGGTCCCGCACGGCGCGGGCATGGCGGCGCTCAAGCCCGGCCTGACCCTGTTCGCGGCCTATGCGCTCGCCTTCATCAAGGTCGGGATCTACTGGTTTCAGCATCATCATCTGCTGCAGGCGTCGCGGCGGGTCGACGGCCGGGTGCTGCTCGCCAACCTGTTCTTCCTGTTCTGGCTGAGCCTGGTGCCGTTCGTGGTCCGCTGGGTCGGCGAGACCGGCATCACGCGGGACACCGTGCTGGCCTTCGGGGTCGTCATGCTGCTGTGCGCGCTGTCGGTCGCCCTGCTGCGCTCGGCCCTGCTCGCCGCCAATGAGCCCGACGCCCCGATCGCCAAGGTCGCGGCGCGGGGTCGGAAGGGGCAAATCACGATCGCCGCCTATGTCGTGGCGATCGGCGTCGCCTTCGTCTGGCCGATGGTTGCCGTCGCGCTCTATTTCGCGGTTGCGCTGCTGTGGATCATTCCCGACAGAAGGTTCGAGAAACTGGCGGAGTGAGATGACACCGGAGCGGCTGAACGCACTGACCGACGGGGTCGTCGCGATCGTGCTGACGATCATGGTGCTGGAGGTGAAGATCCCGGCCGAGCCGACGCCCGAGGCGGTGCTCGCGGTGCTGCCGTTCCTCGCCGCTTATCTGCTCGCCTTCGTCTACGTCGCGATCTACTGGAACAACCATCATCACATGATGCAGTCGGCCCACCGGGTCACCGGCGCCGTGCTGTGGGCCAACCACGCGCTGCTGTTCTGGCTCACCCTGTTCCCGCTGATGATCCGCTGGATCGACGAAGCCGGTGTCACGGCCTGGCCGACCGCGTCGTTCGGTATCGTGCTGCTCGGCGCGTCCACCTGCTACGTTCTGCTCGAGCGCGCCCTGATTGCCGCCGAGGGCGAGGTTTCGGGCGTCAAGCGGGCGGTCGGCCGCGGCGTGAAGGAATGGGCGAGCTTTGCCGGCTATGCCGCGGCACTGCCGCTGGCCTTCGTCTCGCCGTTCCTGTCCGTCGCGATCTACGTCGCGGTCGGCATCTTCTGGCTCGTACCGGACCGTCGGTTCGTCAAACGCGCCTAGTTGCAGCCGTTCGCGCGCCTTCCCACATCGCGGCCATGGAACAGTATCACGGAACCACCATCCTCGGGGTCAAGAAGGGCGGCAAGACCGTCGTCGCCGGCGACGGCCAGGTCAGCCTCGGCAACACCGTCATCAAGCCCAATGCCAAGAAGGTCCGGCGGATCGGCGCCGACGGCACGGTCATCGGCGGCTTCGCCGGAGCGACCGCCGACGCTTTCACCTTGTTCGAGCGGCTTGAGAAGAAGCTCGAGCAATATAACGGGCAGCTGCTGCGCGCCGCAGTCGAGCTCGCCAAGGACTGGCGCACCGACAAATACCTCCGCAACCTCGAGGCGATGATGATCGTTGCCGACGCCGAGCAGATGCTGATCCTGACCGGCAACGGCGACGTGCTCGAGCCCGAGGGCGGGATCGCAGCGATCGGCTCCGGCGGCAATTACGCGCTGGCCGCGGCGCGCGCCTTGTCCGACTATGAGCAGGACCCCGAAGTGCTCGCGCGCCGGGCGATGCAGATCGCGGCGGAAGTGTGCGTGTTCACCAACGACCGGCTGACGGTGGAAACGGTCGGCGAGTGATTCATCAACGGCCGTTGCTCAAGGCCGGCGGTTGACTTAACATAGGACAATGCTCGGGTGATTTCCTGTGCTTGCCGCGGCAAGCACCTGAGGGGGCAACCATGGGCATGTTCAAATCTATCCTCACCGCCGGTTCGATCATCGCCTTCGCGTCTGCGGTCCATGCCCAGGCGACGCGGACCTGGGTCTCGGGCGTCGGCGACGACGCCAATCCGTGCAGCCGCACAGCGCCGTGCAAGACTTTTGCGGGGGCGATTTCCAAGACTGCGACCGGCGGCGAGATTAACGCCATCGATCCGGGCGGTTTCGGGGCGGTGACGATCACCAAGTCGATCACCATCGACGGGTCCAGCACTCAGGCCGGGATCCTCGCGCTCAATACCAACGGCATCATCGTTAATGGACCCGCCGTCACCGTCAATCTGCGCAACCTGTCGATCGACGGGGCCAACGGGACGGTCGGCAACGGCATTCGCATTCTTCAGGCCGGCGCCGTCAACATCGACAATGTCAACATCATGAATTTCGCAGGTACTGGCACCAACGGCCGCGGGGTCACGATCGAGACGGTCACGTCGGGCGTGCGCGTCAACATTTCCAATTCGTCGATCTTCAACATGGAGAACCACGGCATTCACGCGGTTCCGACCGGCGGCAGTGTCCAGCTGGTGGTCGACAATAGCCGGATTGAGAACGGCGGAGCGGCGGGCATCGACCTTCGCGAAAACACCGCCGCGACAATCAGCCGGTCGGCCCTGATCAACCACAGGAACCAAGCCGCTGTCCGGCTCGAGCTGACCTCCGCATCCGCGACGATCAGCGAGAGCGTCCTCGCCAACAATGCTGCCGGAGTGACCAACGTTGCCGCTGGCGGAGCACCAAGCGTGTTCCTCTACGGCAATACGATCACGCGCAACACTGTTGCCGGGCTCCAGATCAACAGCGGAACAATCACCTCGCTCGGCAACAACATCATCCGCGGCAACGGCGGCAACGAGGTTCCGTCGAGCACGATCACGACGCAATAATTGCGGCGGACGGATTCCCGCTTTCGCGGGAATCACGAATTGGTATGTCTCGAGCGATGCTGCTTGACCGCCGAACCTTCGCCGCCGGATCTGCCGCAATGCTCGGCGGCTGCGCGACGGTCGGCGCGCGGCCGCGAACGCTGGCCGGCTGCACGCCGTTGGCCCCGGTCAGCGTCGATGAAAGCCGCATCATTCGGACGGTCGCCGGGCTGCGGCCCTATCGAAGGCAGGGCTTCGTCGTCCGCGCCGAAGCGCTCGGCGAGAAGCGCCTAATCCACAATTACGGTCACGGCGGCGGCGGGATCACCTTGAGCTGGGGCACCTCGAAGCTGGCGACCGAGCTAGGCCTTCAGGGTCACGCCGGTCCGGTCGCCGTAATCGGTTCAGGCGCGGTTGGCCTCGCGACGGCTCGGCTGGTGCAAGAGGCGGGTTTTGCGGTGACCATCTATGCCGCCGCGCTCCCGCCCGACACGACCTCGAACATCGCCGGCGGCCAGTTCCACCCCTTCGCGGTCTACCATGAAGGCGACGTTACGCCGGCCTTCATGGAGCAGTTCGCCCGCGCGCTCGATTATAGTTGGCGCCGCTACCAGATCATGGTCGGCGATGACTACGGCATCCATTGGCTGCCGACCTACGTGAAGGACGGTACGCCGGAAGCGAAGGTCGTCGCCACCTTCCCGCCGATCAACCGGACGATCACTCGGGCAGAGCACCCGTTCGCGGACGCCAGCGTCTTCCGTTACGACACAATGTACGTCGAGACCGGTCGCTACCTCCGGCAAATGATGCGCGACATGCAGATTGCCGGCGGGAAGATCGAAGTGCGCAGGTTCGCGACGCCAGCCGATTTCGCGACTCTGCCGGAAAGCCTGCTGTTCAATTGCACCGGCCTCGGCAGCCATGATTTGTTCGGCGACACCGACCTGCATCCGATCCGGGGCCAGCTGGCGATCCTCGAGCCGCAGCCGGAGGTCCGCTACGCCTATTTAGGGGATGGCTACATGTTCCCGCGAGCCGACGGCATCATTCTCGGCGGCACCTTCGAGCGCGACGTGTGGGACCCGACGCCGCAGCCCGATGACATTGCGCGCATCATCGCCGCGCATAAGCGCACCTTCTCGAGCTTTCGCTGCACCGCTTGAAGTGATTGTCGGGGCATCCGACATACTTTGCGATATGAATTACCAATCCTCCATTCCCCAGAGCGGCGGGGAGCAGGCCGAAGTGCTCAAGGACAAGCTCACACCCAAGGCGATCGTCGCCGCGTTGAACGCCCACATCGTCGGCCAGGATGATGCCAAGAAAGCGGTCGCGGTCGCGCTCCGCAACCGCTGGCGGCGGCAGCAGCTCAGCCCCGAGCTCCGCGACGAGGTGACGCCCAAGAACATCCTGATGATCGGGCCCACCGGCTGCGGCAAGACCGAGATCAGCCGACGCCTGGCGAAGCTCGCCGACGCGCCGTTCGTCAAGGTCGAGGCGACCAAGTTCACCGAGGTCGGCTATGTCGGCCGCGACGTCGAGCAGATTGCGCGCGACCTGGTCGAGGAAGCGGTCCGGCTCGAGCGTGAACGCCGCCGCAACAAGGTCCGCGTCGCGGCCGAGGAAACGGCGATGGACAAATTGCTCGACGCGCTGACCGGCAAGGGCTCGAGCCAGGCGACGCGCGAGAGCTTCAAGCAGCGCCTCGCCGACGGCAGCCTCAACAGCGCCGAGGTCGAGATCGAGGTCGACGAAGCCCCGGCCATGCCATTCGAAATTCCCGGCATGGGAGCGCAGGTGTTCGATTTGAAGTCGATCATGGGCAAGGCGATGGGCCAGCAGCCGCGCGCCCGGCGCAAGCTCAAGGTGCCCGATGCGCTCGCCCGGCTGACCGACGAGGAAGCCGACAAGCGCATCGACCCCGACGACATCAACCGCGCCGCGCTCGCCGACGCCGAGGCCAATGGCATCGTGTTCCTCGACGAGATCGACAAGATTGCGGTCAGCGACGTTCGCGGCGGTTCGATCAGCCGTGAGGGCGTCCAGCGCGACCTGCTGCCGCTGATCGAAGGGACCACGGTCGCGACCAAATACGGGCCGCTCAAGACCGACCACATCCTGTTCATCGCCTCGGGCGCCTTCCACCTCGCCAAGCCCGCCGACCTGCTGCCCGAGCTCCAGGGCCGGCTGCCGATCCGGGTCGAATTGAAGGCGCTGACCCAGGAGGATTTCGTGCGCATCCTGTCTGCGACGCGGGCCAGCCTGACTGAGCAATATCAGGCATTGCTCGGGACCGAGGGGGTGACGGTCAGCTTCGCCGACGACGGCATCGCGGCGCTCGCCCGGATCGCTGCGGAAGTGAACGAATCGGTCGAGAATATCGGCGCCCGGCGGCTCCAGACGGTGATGGAGAAATTGCTCGAGGACGTCAGCTTCGAGGCCGAGGACCGCCGCGGCGAATCGCTGGTGGTCGACGCCGCGTTCGTCGAGCAGCAGCTCAGCGGAATCGCGAAGAACGCGGATCTGAGCCGGTACGTGCTGTAAATCCTCCCCGGAACGGGGAGGGGGACCATTTGCCGAAGAGCAAATGGTGGAGGGGGCGCCCTGCAGGTCTCCGACCCCCCTCCGTCAGCCCTGCGGGCTGCCACCTCCCCGTTCCGGGGAGGAATGCCGATACCGCCACACCAGCCCGGGGACGAACGGCGGCCAGGCGCTGGCCTTGACCCCCGCGAGGCGCAGCCAGCGCGCGACCCAGCTGTTGCAGGTGCGCACCGCGCTCTCCTGACCGACTGCGCGATAGAAAGCGTCGCAGCAGCCGTAGCCGGGGTGGTCGAGGCGCTGCGGCCGGCCGTTCGGGTTGAGTGCGAAATCGGCGCGGATCGCGGCCCACAGCCGGCGGTACTCGTCGGGCCGGAGCCGGAGTTCGCGCACTGCGAAGCTCGGGTCGCTGACATATTCGACGTGCATCACCCGCCGCCCGCCGGTCAGCGCTGACCAAATGGTTCGCGGGGTGATGTCCCACCACGTCGGGGTGTTGAGATAGACCCGCTCCTCGCCCGACCCGAAGGCGATCCAGCGCGCCCCCGGGTCGGCCGCGGCGAAGTCGCTCGGCGGAGTGAACGGCGCCCAGTCGCGCCCCTCGGCGGCGACCGGCATGATGATGTCGGCGTGGATGCCGTTGTCGGCGATGTAGACGGTTGTGCCATCGCTGGGCTCGATCCAACCACGGTTGACCGGGATCAGCGACCCGGCCAGCGCCGCGATCAGGTACAGTGCCGGAATCGCAAGCAGCAGCGAAATCGCTCGGCCAACCCATTTGCCCGCTTTGCCTTTTTGCCGTCGCCGAGCCACTCCGCCTCCCGCTGCACCTTGCCTTGACTGATGGCGCTGCCTAGATGCGCCGGCCAGGTCGGGGCGTAGCGCAGCCTGGTAGCGCATCACACTGGGGGTGTGGAGGTCGCTGGTTCGAATCCAGTCGCCCCGACCAGCCTTGCCCGCTAGGGCGAGGCGGAGGGAAATCACGGAAAGCTTCAGCCAAGAATGTCGAACACGTCCCTAATGGCCATGCAGGCCGCACCGGCCGGCCAGGCGAGCGCCACGACGCAGCTGCTGATGGGGATCGCCCCGTGGCTGCTGATCTTCGTCGTTTTCTACCTGTTGATGATCCGGCCCCAGCAGCTCCGGGTGAAGCAGCACCAGGCGGCGCTCAAGGCGGTCAAGAAGGGCGACGAGGTGATCACCGGCGGCGGGATTCGCGGCCGGGTGACCAAGGTCACCGACGACGAGGCCGAGGTCGAGATCGCCAACGGCGTCAAGGTCCGGGTGATCAAGTCGACGCTGAGCCAGGTGCTTAGCGCCAACGCCAAGCCCGCGAACGACTGATGCTCGAATTCCCGCGCTGGAAAGTCTGGCTGGTCACGCTCGTCGTCGCGCTCGGCGTCTTCCTGTCCCTGCCGAGCCTGCTCGCCGCCACGCCCTGGGCCGACCGCTGGCCGGCCTGGCTGCCCCACGACAGGATCAATCTCGGCCTCGACCTCGCCGGCGGCAGCCACCTGCTGCTCGAGGCCGACGCGCGCGACGCGCTGAAGCAGCGGCTCCAGGGCAAGGAAGACGAAGTCGCGACGGAGCTTCGCCGCGATCCGCGGATCGACATCAGCGACATCTCGACCGCCGGCGGGCGCCTGTCGTTCCTGGTCCGCGACCCGACCAGGCTCGATGCCGCGGTCGAGCGCCTGCGCAAGCTGACCGAGCCGGTGCAACTGACCGGCAAGCGCGACTGGGACGTGCAGGTCGTCGATTCGACCCGGATCGTCCTGACCCCGACCGACAGCGGCACCGTCCAGGCGCTGAAGAGCGCCATGGGCGTCGCGCGCGATGTCGTTCGCCGCCGCATCGATCCTGGCGGCACCAAGGAAATCACCGTCGTCACCGAGGGCAGCAACCGCATCCTGGTCGAGGTGCCGGGAGTCGAGAATCCCGACCAGCTGAAGAAGCTGATCGGCCAGACCGCCCGGCTCGAGTTCAAGTTGGTCGACCTCGAAGCCAACCCTGCTGACGTCCAGCAGGGCCGCGCCCCGCCCGGGAGCCAGGTGCTGCCGATGGCCGACGGAACCGGCTTCGTCGCCGTCAAGCGGCGCGTGATGGTCGCCGGCGACCAGCTGACCGACGCGCGGCAGGGCTTCGACCAGGACGGCCGTCCCGACATCAACATCAAGTTCAACACCGCGGGCGCCAAGCGGTTCGCCCGGGCGACCCAAGAGAATGTCGGCAAGCCGTTCGCGATCATCCTCGACGACAAGGTGCTGTCGGCGCCGAACATCAACGAGCCGATCCTCGGCGGCAATGCCCAGATCACCGGCAGCTTCACCGTGCAGAGCGCCAACGACCTCGCGGTCTCGCTCGCCTCGGGCAAGCTGCCGGTCAAGCTGAACGTGATCGAAGAGCGCTCGATCGGCCCCGACCTTGGCAAGGATTCGATCCACAAGGGGGTCATCGCCAGCCTGATCGGAACGATCGGCGTGATGCTCTTCATGCTCGTCACCTACGGGCGGTTCGGGGTCTATGCGAACATTGCGCTGATCGTGAACGCCTTCCTGATCCTCGGCATCATGGCGCTGTTCGGAGCGACCCTGACCCTGCCCGGAATCGCCGGCTTCATCCTGACCATCGGCGCCGCGGTCGACGCCAACGTGTTGATCAACGAGCGCATCCGCGAGGAGATCAGGCGCGGGCGGCGGCTGCTCGACGCGGTCGAAACCGGCTATCGCGAGGCGTTCCGCGCGATTTTCGACGCCAACGTCACCCACGTCATCTCGGCCGGGATCATGGCCTTCTTCGGATCGGGACCGGTGCGCGGCTTCGCCGTCGTGCTGCTGATCGGCGTCGTCACCTCGGTGTTCACCGCGGTCTACTTCACCCGCATGCTGGTCGCGCTGTGGCTGCGCCGCGCCCGGCCGCGCGAACTGAACATCTGAGGATCAGGCGATGAAGCACCTCAAGCTCGTACCCGACCACACCAACATCGACTTCATGCGCTGGCGCAACCTCGCCGTCATCCTGTCGACCCTGCTGACCATCGCGTCCTTCGCCTACACCGCCTATCGCGGGCTCAACCTCGGCGTCGACTTCGTCGGCGGCCAGGTGATCCGCGTGAGTTTCGCGCAGAAGGTCGACGTCGAGCAGCTCCGCGGCCGCGTCCTCAACCTGCACCTCGGCGAGGCGGCCATTTCCGAATTCGGCGGGCCGACGAGCTACCAGATCCGCCTGCCGAAACCCGAGGGCGGGGACGCCCAGGCCAACGTCGTCGCCAACCAGGTCAAGCAGCTGATCGAGACCGACTATCCCGGCGCCCGGATCGATGCCGTCGAGACGGTGTCGGGCAAGGTCAGCGAGGAGCTGGCGAGCGACGGCGCCAAAGCGATCATCTTCGCGATGATCGGGATCGCGATCTACATCTGGTTCCGGTTCGAATGGCAATTCGGCGTCGGGGCGCTGCTGACCCTGGCGCACGACGTGTCGATGACTCTCGGCTTTTTCGCCTTCACCCGGCTGCAGGTCGACCTGAACGTCGTCGCCGCGATCCTGACCATCGTCGGCTATTCATTGAACGACACGGTCGTGATCTACGACCGGATCCGGGAGAATCTGCGAAAATACCGCAAGATGGCGATCCTGCCGCTGCTCAACCTGTCGCTCAACGAAACGCTCGCTCGGACCGTCGTCACCTCGCTCACCGTGCTGATCGCGCTCGGCGTGCTGATGGCGATCGGGCCCGAGGTGATCTTCGGCCTCGCCATCGCCATCTTCCTCGGCGTGCTGATCGGGACCTACTCGTCGATCTATATTTCGGCGCCGGTGCTGGTGTGGCTCGGGGTTACCCCGTCCAGCTTCGTCCGGCTCGACGACAAGGAAGAGCCCGAAAAGCAGCCGGCTTGAGCTTTCCTCCCCCGGGAATCCGGGGGAGGAGACATTTGCCGTTCATGATCTGCCCGGCATCCCCCGCTTGGCCTCTCCGAGACCCGCCGCTAATGAGGACCCCATGCTGAAGTCCACTCGTACCGTTGTCCTGCTCCTCGCCTGCGCCGCAACGCTGCCGCTCGCCGGCTGCGCCCGCAACAAGGCGAAGGGCGACACCGCCTACGTCGCGCGCGACGTGAGCTCGCTTTACGCGGCCGCCAAGCGGACGATGGACAGCGGCGACTACGAGCGCGCGGCCAAGCTGTTCGACGAGGTCGAGCGCCAGCATCCCTATTCGGTGTGGGCCCGCCGCGCGCAGATCATGAGCGCGTTCAATTATTATCTCGCCCAGAAATACACCGAGTCGATCAGCTCGGCCCAGCGGTTCCTGACGATCCACCCGGGCAACGCCGAAGCGCCCTACGCCCATTATCTGGTGGCGATGAGCTATTACCAGCAGATCGCCGACGTGACTCGCGACCAGGCGATCACCCAGCAGGCGTCGGATTCGTTCGGCGAGCTGATCCGGCGCTATCCGCAGAGCCGCTACGCGGCCGACGCGCGCCTCAAGCTCGACCTCATCAACGACCATCTCGCCGGCAAGGAGATGGAGATCGGGCGCTTCTACCAGCGGTCCGGCAACTGGCTCGCCGCCAGCCTGCGCTTCCGCGAGGTCGTCGACAAATATCAGACGACGAGCCACGCGCCCGAGGCTCTCGAGCGGCTGGTCGAATCCTATCTCGCGCTCGGCACCCCGACCGAGGCCTACAAGACCGCCGCGGTGCTCGGGAAGAACTATCCGCAGAACTTCTGGTACCGGCAGTCGCTGCGCCTCCTGCTCGCCTATGAGAAGAGGCATCCCAGGCAGGCTGCCTGGACGCAGTGAGGCCGACGCGGCGAGCTGGATGCTAAGGCAGCTCGCCATCCACAATGTCGTGCTGGTCGACCGGCTCGAGCTCGAGTTCGAGCCCGGGCTCGGCGTGCTCACGGGCGAGACCGGCGCGGGCAAGTCGATCCTGCTCGATGCGCTCGGCCTGGCGCTTGGCGCCCGCGCCGATACCGGGCTCGTCCGGTCCGGCCAGGATCAGGCGTCGGTCTCCGCCGAGATCGCGCTTCCGCCGGGCCATCCGGTTCATGCCGTCCTTAGCGAACAAGGGATCGATGCCGAGCCCGGCGAACCGCTGATCGTCCGCCGAACATTGAAAAGCGACGGCGGCAGCCGCGCCTTCCTCGGGACGACCGGCGTTCCGGCGGGATTGATTCGCGAGCTTGGCAATCTGCTGGTCGAGATCCACGGCCAGCACGACGATCGCGGCCTGCTCAATCCGCGCGGCCATCGCGCGCTGCTCGACGCCTTCGGCAAGCTCGAGACGGGTCCGGTCGAACGCGCCTGGGCCGCCGTCACGCGCCTCGAGTCCGCGCTGCTCGAGGCGCGCGCCGCCGCGGCGGACGCCGAGCGCGATCGCGACTATCTCGAGCATTCGAGCGAGGAGATCGAACGCCTCGCGCCCGAAGACGGCGAGGAGACTCGCCTGGCCGAGGAGCGGACCGCGATGCAGGCGGGCGTGAAAGCCGGCGAATCGCTGAGCGGCCTCGACGAATTGCTCGGCGGGTCGGAGGGCGCCGTCGCGCTGCTGCGCCAGGCGGCGCGGCGGATCGAGCGCGGCGCGGTCGACCATCCCTTGCTGGCCGAGGCCCTGGCATCGCTCGACCGCGCGGTGATCGAGGCGAGCGACGCCGAAGACCGCATCGCGCGCGCTGCGGAGGCCCTGGCGTTCGACCCGGCGCGGCTCGAGCGGGTCGAAGCGCGGCTGTTCGACATCCGCGCGCTCGCCCGCAAGCACCGCGTCGAGCCCGATGCGCTGGCGGCGTTCGGCGAGCAGATGCGCCAGCAACTCGCGGCGATCGAGGCCGGCGGCGAGCGCATCGCCGAGCTCGACCGTGAACTGGTCTCGGCTCGCGAGGCCTATGCCGCAGCCGCGGACGCTCTGTCCAAGCGCCGGCGCGAGACCGCAGCACGGCTCGATGAGGCCGTCGCCGATGAGCTGTACCCGCTGAAGCTGGAAGCCGCCCGCTTCCGCACCGCCATCGCGCCGGCCGAGCCGGGTGCCTCGGGGACCGACCGCGTCGAATTCGAAGTCTCGACCAACCCCGGCGCCCCGTTCGGGCCGCTGACCCGGATCGCTTCAGGCGGTGAGCTGTCGCGCTTCATCCTGGCGCTGAAGGTCGCGCTGGCCGAGGCGGGGACGGCGGCGACGATGATCTTCGACGAGGTCGACCGCGGCGTCGGCGGTGCGGTCGCCAGCGCGATCGGCGAACGGCTGGCCCGGCTGGCGCGCGATTCGCAGGTGCTGGTCGTGACCCACTCGCCGCAGGTCGCGGCGCGGGCCTCGCACCATTACCGGATCGAAAAGTCGCACGGCCCCGACGGCTCGCGCACCACGGTGCGGCGGCTGGACGAAGCCGAGCGCCGCGAGGAGATTGCGCGCATGCTGTCCGGCGCATCGGTCACCGACGAGGCGCGCGCCCAGGCGGCGCGCCTGCTCGACGCCGCGTGACCGCCTACGTTGCGCTGCTGCGCGCGGTAAACGTCGGTGGTCGGCAGCTGGCGATGGCGGATTTGAAGGCCGCTACCGATGCCCTCGGCCTCCACCATGCCAGAACCTTCATCGCCAGCGGCAACCTGCTCTTCGCCAGCACCAAGAGCGAGGCCACACTGAAGGCCGAGCTCGAGCAGGCGCTGACCGATCACATGGGCAAAACCGTCGAGGTAATGATCCGCACGGCACAAGAGTTGACGGACGTGGTTGCCGCCAATGCGTTCGCGAGCGAGCCGGGCAACCGCGTCGTCGCCATCTTCTTCGACGAAGCGCCCGGCGCCGCGGCGATCGACGGCGCGAAGAATGTCGCCGATGAACGGCTGGCGCTCGGCAGGCGCGAAATCTATGTCCATTATCCTTCCGGGCAGGGCCGCTCGAAGCTCAAACTGGGGACTCGGACCGCCGGCACCGCGCGCAACATGAACACCGTGGCCAAATTGGCCGAGTTGGCGAAGGAGTAGCAATGAGTAAGGAACGCGACATCCCGCTCGAGTTCGAAGGCGAGCAGTTGGAACATGTGTTCGTCGGCCGCCGCGACGGCCAGGCGCGACCGACCGTGATCCTGATCCCGACCGTGATGGGCGTGTCCGACCTCGAGATCGGCTTCGGCCGGCAGCTGGTCGAATTGGGCTACAATGCGCTGGTCGCCGACACGTTCGGCAAAAAATTCCGCGGCGCCGATCGCGACGCCTGTTTCGGCGAGCTGACCCGCCTCAAGTCCGATCGCGCGGCGCTGCTGCGTCGGCTGCAGGCGATCCTCGACCAGGCGCGCGGGCTCGACGAGGTCGAAAGCGGCAGCATTGTCGTCGCCGGCTATTGCTTCGGCGGCATGTGCGCACTCGACCTCGCCCGCAGCGGGGCGGATGTTGTCGCGGCGGTCAGCTTCCACGGCCTGTTCGACCCGCCCGGACTCCCGGCGCAGAAAATCCCGGCCAAGGTCGTCGCCTTCCACGGCTGGGACGACCCAATGGTCCCGCCCGAGGCCGTCGTCGCGCTGGGTCAGGAACTGACCGCGGCCGGCTCCGACTGGCAGATCCACGCCTACGGTCATGTCGGTCACGGCTTCACCAATCCGAAGGCGCATGAGATTGGAATCGATGGCGTCTTCTATCACGCGCTCGCCGCGGAACGGTCGTGGACCTCATTCATCAACCTGCTCGAGGAAGTTTTTGCGGGGCATGATCACTGAGCTCTCCGAAGCCGAGGCCGCCAACCGCCTGATGCGGTTGGCGAAGGAGATCGCGCGGCACGACAGGCTCTATCACGACCAGGACGCGCCTGAGATTTCCGACGCCGACTATGACGCGCTGGTGCGCGAGAATCGCGCGATCGAGGCGCGCTTCCCGCAGCTGGTTCGCGCCGATTCGCCGTCACGGCGCCTCGGCGCCGCGCCGACCAGCGCCCTCGCCAAGGTCGCGCACGCCCGTCCGATGCTCAGCCTCGACAATGCCTTTTCGGAAGACGACGTGCGTGAGTTCGTCGCCCGCGTCCGGCGGTTCCTGAAGCTACCTGAGACCGAGCCGGTGGCGCTGACCGCAGAGCCGAAGATCGACGGCTTGAGCTGCTCGCTGCGCTACGAGCAGGGCCGGCTGGTACTTGCCGCGACCCGCGGCGACGGCACGACCGGCGAGGACGTGACCGAAAACGTCCGGACGATCGACCAAATTCCCGAGCAGCTGGCGGACGAGGACTTCGGGCACGTCGCCGTGTTCGAAGTGCGCGGCGAGGTCTATATGGCGAAGGACGACTTCGCCGCGCTCAACGCGCGCCTGCTCGCCGAGGCCGAGGCGAGCGGAAAGGACGCGCGGCAATTCGCCAACCCGCGCAACTCCGCCGCCGGATCGCTGCGCCAGAAGGACCCGAAGGTCACCGCTTCGCGCCCGCTGCGCTTCTTCGCCTGGGGCTGGGGCGAGGCCAGCCGGGTGCCGGGGGACACGCAAAGCCAGGTCATCGCCCAATTCCGCCACGGCGGGTTTCCGGTTTCGGAGCTGTTCGCCGGGCCGCTCAGCGTCGACGAGGCGCTCGCGCACTATCGCAGGATCGAGCAGGCCCGCGCCGACCTGCCGTTCGACATCGACGGCGTGGTCTACAAGCTCGACCGGCTCGACTGGCAGGACCGGCTCGGCGAGGTCGGCCGCGCGCCGCGCTGGGCGATCGCCCACAAATTCCCGGCGGAGAAAGCCGAGACCACGCTCGAGGCGATCGACATCCAGGTCGGGCGCACCGGCAAGCTGACCCCGGTCGGGCGGCTGAAGCCGGTCGGGGTCGGCGGGGTGATCGTCGCCAACGTCACGCTCCACAACCGCGACGAGATCGCCCGCCTCGGCCTCCGCGTCGGCGATCGGGTGCGGATCCAGCGCGCCGGCGACGTCATCCCGCAGGTGGTCGAGAATCTGACTCGCGACGAGCCGCGCCCGGCGTTTGTCTTCCCGGCGCGCTGCCCGATGTGCGATTCCGAGGCGGTCGCCGAGGAGGGCGAAGTCGACGTCCGCTGCACCGGCGGGCTGATCTGCCCCGCGCAGCGCTTCGAGCGGTTGCGGCACTTCGTCTCGCGCGGCGCGCTTGACATCGAGGGCCTCGGCGAGAAATCGATCCTCGAGTTCATCGAGCTCGGCTGGCTCCATTCGCCGGCCGACATCTTCCGCCTTCACGATCACCGCGCCGAGCTGCTCGGTCGCGAGGGCTGGAAGGAAAAGTCGGTCGACAACCTCCTCGCGGCGATCGAGGCCAAGCGCGCGCCCGACGGCCCGCGCTTCCTGTTCGGCCTCGGCATCCGCCACATCGGCATCGTCACCGCCAGGGACCTGCTGAAATGCTTCGGCACGATTGCGGAGCTGCGGCGGGTCGCGACGTCGGATGACGCCCAGGCCGAGCTGGCCGGGGTCGAAGGGGTCGGGCCGGTCGTCGCCGAGGCCCTGGTCGATTTCTTCCACGAGGCGCACAACCGTGAGGCGCTCGACGATTTGCTCTCGGAAGTGTTGCCGAAACCGTTCGTCAGCGACGCGAAGCAGACCGAATGGACCGGCAAGACGATCGTCTTCACCGGCAGCCTCGAGACGATGAGCCGCGACGAGGCCAAGGCTCAGGCCGAGCGCCTCGGCGCGCGCGCTGCCGGCTCGGTCAGCGCAAAGACCGACCTGGTCGTCGCCGGGCCGGGCGCGGGATCGAAGCTCAAGAAAGCGGAAGAGCTTGGAATCCGGGTGATAGACGAGCAGGAATGGGGAAGGATCGTCGCCGAAGCGTCGGCGTAAGGGAGGGTTTCATGAAGCGTTGGTTCGCACTCGCGGCGTGTGCCGCCGTGTCCGGTTCCGCCTTGGCGCAATCCGCGCCGACTCCGCCGAGCGCGCCGCAGAAGCCGTACGCGGTCAAGGGCCCGCACGAGCGCAACGACCCGTATTACTGGCTGCGCGACGACACTCGGAAGAATGTCGACATGCTCGGCTACCTGAAGGCCGAAAACGCCTACGCCGACGCGGTGCTGGCGCCGACCAAGCCGCTCCAGGACAAATTGTTCAACGAGATCATCAGCCGCATCAAGCAGGACGATTCCTCCGTTCCCGCGCGCGACCGCGGCTTTTGGTATTACACGCGGTTCGAGACCGGGCAGGACTATCCGATCCTCGCCCGCCGGGCCGGGACCATGAAGTCCCGGGAGCAGATCCTGCTCAACGAGCCGGTGATGGCCAAGGGCCACGGTTTCTTCGCGGTCAGCGACTGGAGCGTCAGCCAGAACAACCGCCTGCTCGCTTATGCCGAGGATACAGTCGGGCGGCGCCAATATGTGCTCAAGGTCAAGGACCTCGCGACCGGCCGGACGCTCGGCGACAAGGTCGAGAACGTCGAGCCCAACCTCGTCTGGGGCGGCGACAACCGGACCGTCTACTACATCGAGAAGGACCCGGTGACCCTGCTCAGCAAGCGCGTGAAATCGCATGTGCTGGGCACCCCGGCCTCGGCCGACAAGCTGGTCTACGAAGAGAAGGACGACAGCTTCTACATGGGCGTCGGCCGCACCAGCGACGACAAATATATCTGCATCGGCGTGCAGAGCACGGTCAGCGACGAGCAACGCTGCACCAGCGCCGCGAGGCCCGGCGCCTGGACCGTGCTCGCGCCGCGCGAGCGCGAGTTCCGCTACAGCGCCGATCACGTCGGCAGCCGCTGGGTCATCCGCACCAATGACGGCGGGGCCAAGAACTACAAACTGGTCGAGCTGGCCGACTCCGACGCAGCGAAGGGCCGGGCCGGCTGGCGCGACCTGGTGCCGCACAACCCCGATGTCTTCATCGAGAACTTCCAGCCGTTCAACAGCTTCATCGCCATCGAGGAACGGTCGAACGGCAACAAGCACATCCGGCTGTTGAGCAATTCAGGCAAGAGCAGCGACGTGGCGTCGGACGAGCCGGCCTACGCGATGGCCATAGGCAACAACCCCGAGGCGACCGCGACCAGCGTCCGCTATACCTATAACTCGCTGACGACTCCGACGATCACCTACGAGGTCAACGCGGCGACGGGCAAACGCACGGTGCTGAAGCGCAACCCCGCGCCCAATTATGACGCGTCGCAATATGCGACCGAGCGGGTGTGGGCGACCGCGCGCGACGGGACCAGGGTGCCGGTGTCGCTGGTCTACAAGAAGGGCTTCAAGAAGGACGGCATCGCGGCGCTGCTGCAATACGGCTACGGCAGCTACGGCTTTTCGACTGACCCGGCCTGGTCGCCGACCGTCATTCCGCTGCTCGACCGCGGCATGGTCTATGCGATCGCCCACATCCGCGGCGGGCAGGAGATGGGCCGCGTGTGGTATGACGCCGGGCATCTGCTCAACAAGAAGAACACCTTCACCGATTTCATCGACGTCACCCGCTACCTCGTCGCCCAGGGGTATGCGGCCAAGGACCGGGTCGCGGCGAGCGGCGGAAGTGCGGGCGGCCTGCTGATGGGCGCGGTCGCCAACATGGCGCCGCAGGATTATCGCGTGATCATCGCCCAGTTGCCGTTCGTCGACGTCGTGACGACCATGCTCGACACGTCGATCCCCTTGACCACCAACGAGTTCGACGAGTGGGGCAACCCGGCCGAGGCCAAATATTACGACTACATGCTGTCCTATTCGCCCTACGACAATGTGACGAAGCAGGCCTATCCGGCGATGTTCGTCGGCACCGGCCTGTGGGACAGCCAGGTCCAATATTACGAGCCGGCCAAATGGGTCGCCAAGCTGCGTGCGACCGAAACCGGGTCCAATCCACTGGTGTTCCGGGTCAATATGGAGGCCGGCCACGGCGGCAAGTCGGGCCGGTTCGAGTCCTACCGCTCCCGCGCCGAATATTACGCCTTCATGCTCGACCAGCTGGGGATCAAGAACTGAGGACCAGCACCGGCCATTGGCCGGACCCGCGATCGGTCAGGACGAGGCCCAGAATTTCGTAAACCGCGGCCACTGCCTCCGACTGCGTGTCGAGGAGGCCGGCGAGGATGATCGTTCCGCCCGGCGCCAGCGCCTTTGCGAAGTCCGGCGCGAGCTCGATCAGCGGGCCGGCGAGGATGTTGGCGACGATCAGGTCGAACGGCGCGCGGGCGGCGAGGAGCGGCGAATCCATCCCGTCGGCGACTGCGAGCAGCAGCTCGCCCGGGCCGTGGCCCAGGCTGACGCGGTTGATCGCGGCATTGTCCCGGGCGACGTCGATCGCGACCGGGTCGACGTCGGTCGCGATGCACTTCGCCTCGGGCCACAGCGCGAGCGCGGCGAAGGCGAGCAGACCGGTGCCGGTGCCGACGTCGGCGACATTAGCGAAG